>JAMXLQ010000272.1 GCA_024280975.1 Methanosarcina sp. | reverse complement strand
TATATATATCAAAATACGGTTATAATAATAATGATTTATTCAGATTGTTGTCTCCTTTTGTTGGTTTTGTTATTGAAATTTGTTTTTTATATTTTATAATACGTGTACTTTACAATTTATATCACTTAAAGCCGAATACGAATATAAAATCTGCTCTAGACATTGCTAAAGAGCGTAAAAAAGTAGTACTTGTGGGATTGTTAATAGTTTTGGTATTCTTTATTGGAATATGGGTTTTGCTTGACTTCGTTGCGATTGGTCCAGGATTGCCACCTCCAAAGGTAATGCCTGATTGGTACATCCCTGGGGCTGATTTTAATTGGGAAAGAAATAAAAACAGCTGTTTTTCATCATTTCCTAACAATATTTCCCCTTACTGCAATGTTGGAAAATTCTCTGATGAAAATTTTATAAACGTCTGGTACTTTGATGATGAATCTGGATTTTTTAAAGGAGAAGATACCCTTTATCGCTATCTTAATAAAAATGGTGATGTGTTCGAGCAGGAGTTAAATATTAGTACAGAGCTTCATGAGAAAATTAAAAGAGACCAAGCTGAAAATCATTGGCGTCCGACCTTTGGTTCTCATTCTTTTAACGCAACAGGATATAAAAGCCCTGAAACGTCAGGATATTTTCTAGTGTATGAGAGACCTTTCCTTGAAAATCGAGAAGACTATTTCATGGTTTATTACGGTTTCATGGGTACAGAGAATTTCACAGAACAAACGCCAGCCCTCAAAAAATTGATTGCAGAATCATATTATATGGGTATGAAAAAGGAAAGGTTGACAGTTTAAAGGATGGTTCCATTGCAAAAAATCCTAAAATTTGAGTAAAACTTGATAGTATCGAGTCAAGCTTTAAGAGTCGAACGCTTCTGAATAACTATATTTTATGGTTCCGTTGCAAAAAAATTATAAGATAGATAGATTTTGGGTAAACAAAATCGATGAGAGGAGCCAGATTCGAGAAGTTTTTCTCCTTCTAGTATGTTAGACTAATCAAATGGGTAAAAAAAGTGTGGCAGAAGAAAATAAACACAGATGCAAACACCCACATGTTCAATAATCAAAAACAGTTTGAAAGAGGTTTTTCACATGCCCATACTGAGTATTATCGCCTGCAAGATGTTTGAGGACGAGCTTGCCCATATCATTTCGAGTGATAGAGAACTGGAGCAGTTGATTGTGGTGGAAAGTAAGGATAATTTTGGGCTGCTCCAGAAGCTCAAATCCGATAACTGCCTTCCCAGAACAGTGCCCCTGGACAAGGTTCCTTTTCTCCTGGGAAACGGGCACGGCTCTGGCTTGATGGCGATTGCAAAACCCTTGCTTATACTTCCTTTTTTCAGAAAAATTTACGAGAAGAAAAAGATCAAAGCATCTCTAAGGGTGACAGTGGTCGTAAACCTCCTTAAGCTGGGGCTTCATGACGATCTTGATATCCTTAAGTCTGAAGTCTGCAAAAATATCAAAGAAATGGCCTTGTTTTCGGATGGAATCCTCCTCTTTTACTGCAGTTGTGGAGAAGCCTTTGAGAATCTGGAAGAGAACTTTTCGGAATTTGACTGCCCCCTTTACTGGCTGAAAGACGGAAATGGAGAAGTCGTGACAGACTGCATAAGCGCCGCTCTTGGGGGAAATACCGTCTATGATGAAATCATGTACGCCTGCAGGGGGACTGGCGCTCTCTACTTCACATCCATGTGGGCTTCGAGTTGGAAACAGATGGGAGAAGAAAGAAAGAGATCCCATAATTTTAAAGATAATTTCCTAAAGGATCCTAGATACTCACGAGTTGTAAAAATCGATACCGGTCTTTCATACGACCCTAATTTCCATAAAAATGTCAAGGATTTTGCCCGCAGTTTCGGCATGGAAATTATGGAAGTAAAAGGAAGTTTGGAACTTGCAGAGAAGTCCTACAGGGCAGCCAAAAAAGGTGTTATCCAGCACAATCTAAAGATTTTTACATAACTTACAGGATATTTTAGATATCATATGACGTTCAGTGGGATGATCTCTCTTTCATTTTTACTGTGATGATCATAATTGGACATTTACTAACAGCAAAAACGAAAATCATTAAAATTCAAAAATAATTATTTTTGGAGTTAAATACGATGGAAAGGTATGAGAAATTTATCGATAAGGCGATAGAACTGGGTGCAACGGATGCTAAAATTATAAAAACTGAGAGTATTGTAACAGCAGCATGGGTACAATGGAAGTGCAGGTATGGATGCGGTAATTATAACAGCAGCCTTTGCTGTCCTCCTAACTCGCCAACGTATCACGAGACAAAGGAGCTCATTGATTGTTATGAAAATGCAATCTTAGTGCATTTTACAGGTAACTTTGATAATATGACATTAAACCCAACAGAGGTCATCACCATGCTCGAGCGAGATATCTTTCTATCTGGATATTATAAGGCTTTTGGGCTAGGTGCAGGTTCCTGCGAACTTTGTGAGGAATGCACAATGAAAAAGTGCAGACATGCTGAGAGTGCTCGACCATCGATGGAAGGCTGTGGCATAGATGTTTTAAACACAGCACGGAATAATGGATATCATATTGAAGTATTGAAGGACAGATCCTCTGAGATGAGCATATACTGTCTCGTACTCATTGAATAAAAGACTTATATCACCTTTAAAGTTCAAACTACTCTATTTATATTTTTTAAAAAGTAGTTAATTGTTTTGTCCCCTAGCTTGAGTTTTTCAAGAATATAAGGTTTGAAAGGATCAAGCTTGCTCTTTCTTCCAGGACGTTTCTGGGGTTCAGGCAAAGTTCTCAGTTTAAGATATTTCTTCACAATTTTCCTGTCAAAGCCTGTTTTTCTGGCGATTTCACTTATGCTAAAGCCTTGTGAATATAAATCCCGTATCAATAGCCATTCCTCCATTTTCAGCATTATTTATGATCCTCAAACTTTTCTTGAGGATTGGAAATTGGGGAATTTTAACCCGGCTAAATTGAGGAATTATTCACCGGCATTGACACAGAAAAGTGCCGAGATTTTTGTACCTTTATCTCCGGCACATCAAAATTAATCGTAACGTAACATTTCTCATGATTTACATGTTAAATCCTTTTCTTCAAGACCTGATTTTTATTGTTTTTTTATCCATGCAGTTTAACATTTATTCTTTAAGGCGGTTAAGAAGTTCCAATTGCGAATCTATCAGTTCCAACTGTTTTTCCAATCTATCACATATATTTTCTTGCTCCTTTAACAGTTTAATTTGCTCTCTTAGTTGATCAATCAGTATATCTTTATTTTTCAATTGAGCATCAAGTCTTATAACTAAACTAATAACCGCTTCCGATCCAGCATTATAAATTTTAAGAATTTCTTCTCTTGAATGCATCATTTTCCCCCCAACTGTTTTAGAGACTGTCTTAAAAAAAATGCTTTTGCTCATTTACTTTAAGATTTGAGACGATTCAATCGTCTGACCATAATGTGTATCATCGCAGCTTATATGAATACTTGACTTGATTCAGTCAATACCTTAATGACCATCATCAGCCCATATAAGCTTCAATCTGGGAAATAAATCCGTAACTAGTTCCAAAAAAAGATCACAAAACCTATTCATCTGTAAATAGCAAATCTGTTTTATGGTGAAGAAAAAGAACACCTAAAAATTCAGAATCAATAGAACTTTCTGTACACTGCCGGTGATTTTTGCGTATTCTTTCAGCTATCGTAAAAATTAATGTTATCCATAAACAACTAATAAGTAGAAGTTAATGATACTCCATGCAGGGAGAGAAATTAAGGGGCACAAAGCTGAGGAGCTCACGGATATTTTCTATCATAAAGCAAGATTTTGAAACTTTTATTGTCGATGTAAAAACAAAACTAGAAGACTCATTCGAACTCGTTTGTATAGAGACTAGCCGTGGAACAGTAGAAAGCAAATACTATAAGGCTGAAAAAGCGGATAAAGGTATAATTATTGCTGGAGGAGCAGGTGGGGACTTTCAAACTCCAGCTGATAGCCTATACCCGCGTTTGGGTGAATATTTTAAAGGGTTAGGTGTGAGTTCACTAAATGTAAAGTTCAGGAAAGCAGGAAATCTTGGAGAATCCATTGTAGATGTTCTAGTAGGGATTGAGTTTTT
>JAMXLQ010000271.1 GCA_024280975.1 Methanosarcina sp. | reverse complement strand
TTCCTTCTGAATTCCTTCCTGATATTCTCCCCTGACTACACTCCGTATCTCTTCCTGATTTTCTGCATTAATTTCCCCCTCGATTTTCCTCTTTATCTCCATCTGACTCTCTCTATCGATTTCTCTTTGTATCTCCGCTTTATTTTCTTCCAAGTCGAATTCATTAATTTTTTCTGAGGCATTCTTCTGATTTTCCAGGATAGCTTGCTCGAAGGACTCGAGAGCTTCAGTATAGTATCCTAGAGAAAACAGAATACATCCTCTCTTATACCAGGCTTTTTCAAAGTCAGGATAAAGTGATAGAAGTTCTGAAAACGTTTCAAGAGCCTCTTCCAACCTATCCAGCTTCAAAAACACTATCCCTTTGCTATAAAGAGCCTCTTTTGAAGGCGAATCATTTGCTGTAAGTTTTCCAAGCGGGAGGAGAGCTTCCTCATACCTACCAAGTTCCATCAGGGAGAAGGCAAACTTTTCAAGAAGTTCCTCAAAAGCCCTGGAGTCTTCAAAAGCCGGAATTTCTTCTGTACTTTCTCCTTCGTTTTCTTCTCCAATCTCTCCAGTGCCTTTACTGCTAAGGCTCTCAGCTTCAAGTTCGAGAAGTGAGTCCACCGCAGAAACCGCTTCTTCCGCTTTTCCGAGTTCGAAAAGAGCCAAGGCCTTTTTGTGCAAAAGCTCGAGATTGGAGATTCCTGCGTCAAAGGCAGCATCAATGGCTTTTACTGCTTTCTCGTAATCCTTTAATTCGAAGCAAGAAATCCCCATATAATAAGTCAATTCGGGTTTCTGGTAACCAAGTTCAAGAGCGTTTTCAAAGGCATTTACGGCTTCTTCAAATTTTTCCAGCTTGAAAAAGGCAATACCCCTGTAGTAATGCAGATCTTCTTTTTCCGAGCAATAATTTAGCGCCGTTTTAAACGCTTCAACGGCCTCCTGATATTCCTCAAGTTCAAAGTGAGTATACCCTTTTTGCTCAAGGGCATAGGCACAATCAGGCTTCAATTTAAGGACCGAATCAAAGATACTTGAGGCCTCCCTTACTTTCCCAAGGGCTTTCAAAGCAACCCCTTTCCTGAAAAGGACAGTCTTTCGCTCCGGATTCTGCCTTAGAACCTTATCAAATAGTTCGAGGGCATCTTCGTAATGCCCCTGCTTGAAGCAGGCTGTACTAAGGTGTGCAAGAGCCTCAGTATCGGATGGATTTCTTTTAAGGACTTCCCTAAAACTTGAAGCCGATTCTTCATATCTACCTGACCGTAGTAAAGCGAGGCTTTTCATGTAAAGGGCATCAAGGTTTTCAAAATCTATCTCAAGTGCTGCCTCAAAAGCTCTTACAGCTTCCTCAAAATTCCCAAGTTCAAAATAGGAAAATCCCAACTGGTAACAGGCAGCCTGATAAGCAGGGTCAATCTCAAGGACTTTTTTAAAGTCTTTTATTGCCTCTTCATGCTGCTTCAACTTTGAGTGGGATATACCTTTCAGGTACCATGCCTCTCTGGATTCCTGCTTTTTACCAAGCACTTTATCAAAAGCCTGAAGGGCAGTCTCATATTTTCCGATTTCCATTGCAAGTTTTCCTTTCCTGCACTGGATTTCTAGATTTTCGGGATTTTTCGTAGCAAGCTTTTCAAAGCATTCTAGGGCAGTTTCCGTTCTTCCGAGCTTTAACAGGGCTATCCCCTTGTTGTAAATTGAATCAAGATCTTCAGGGTTTGTTTTAAGAACTTCGGAAAAGGCTTCGTTTGCTTTTTCGTATTCTCCCCTAGCCAGTAAAATTAGTCCAATGTTTCTCCAGGCGTCCTCAAAGTCAGGCATGAGCCTTACAGCTTCTTCGAACGCTTCAAGAGCTTGTTCCGTCCTTCCAAGCTTTTCAAGCACGATTCCTTTTTTGTTCCAGCCTTTTTCTAGATATGGATTCAGTTTCAGGCCTTCTTCAAAAGCACTGAGGGCTTCTTCATAGCGTTCCAAGGAACAGAGAGCAGTACCCTTATTCATCCAGCAGACTTCGTAATCGGGTTTAAACTCCACAGCTTTCTCAAGAGCTTCCAGGGCAGGCTCGAACTTTCCGATCTCAAAGAGAACTAATCCTTGCTGGAGCCAGAGCCTGTAGTTTTCGGGTTCTTTTTCAAGACTCTGTGCAAGCGATTCAAGAGCTTCTTCAACATGGCCTAACTTTATCAGCACAGTGCCCCTAAGCTTCTGAGACTTAATAAATCCTGGATTATGTTCAAGCATGGAATCGAGGGCTTTGAGAGCTTCTTCAAATTTTCCAGTCCCGGCAAGCAAGCGCCCCTGATGGTACAGGGCGTCTCCATATGCAGGGTCTAGTTCAGCAACTCTAGAAAACGCCTGTATAGCTTCCTCAAAGCGCTGCAGTTTCACGAGAGCAAGAGCCCTATTGTACCAAAGTTCCTTCATTTCCGGATAAATAGCAAGTACTGAATCAAAAGCTTCGAGAGCTTCTTCATAGACCTCAAGTTTCATCAGAGCAAAGCATTTGTAATTCCAGGCTTCGAAATAAGTTGGATCAAGCCTGATGGCTTCTTCGAAGGCGTCTATTGCATCATTGAGCCTGAACAGATGGATAAGAGCAACGCCTTTTCTGAGCCAGATCTCTTTATTACTGGGATTGATTTTCAAAATTTTCGAAAAGGTTTTTTCGGCATCCTCATGGCGAGAAAGTTCGTTTAAAAGAACGCCTCTGTGATAGAGAACAGTCTCGCTGACAGGAAATTTCTTTAAAAATGAGTCAATACATTCCAGAGCTTCTTCATTCTTCCCAAGTTTTGTCAGTGAAATGCATCTTTGTTCCAACGCATCTCTATTCCTGGGGTTTTCCCTAATTAGAGAATCAAAGCATTCCAACGCTTTTTCATGTTCCTCAAGCTTTGCAAGAATCAGCCCCTTTGCGTAACAAGCATCTGTGTTTTTCGGGTTGATCTCAAGTGCGTGCCCTAAACATTCCAAGGCTTCTTCATAGCTTCCGGTTTTTCCAGCTACGGTCCCTTGGGCGTACCAAGCAATTTCGCATTTTGGCTCAAGCTCGAGCACTTTCTCGAAACAAAGAATTGAATCTTCAGTTCTTTCCAATTCGGCAAATGCAAGTCCTTTTTGGTACCAGAATTTTGGATTTTCTGGATTTATCTCAAGTGCTTTGTCATAGGTTTCCAGAGCGGCTTCAAACTTTCTGAGGGTAGCCAGAGCAATTCCCTTTTTGTAGAGGGCATCAAAATTTTCTGGCTCGAAGTGCAGGACATGATCAAAGGAGTTGAAAGCTTCTTCTGGTTTTTCGATTTTCAGCAGGGCAAGTCCTCTGTTGAAAAGAGCTCCTGTGTGACCTGGATCTTTGTCCACAATCTTATTAAAGATTTTAATCGATTTTTCGTACTTTTTTTGTCTAATTAGGCCAAGGCCTCTTTGAAAGGCTTCATCGTAATTGATAACCAACTCCTCCGATCCTTTTTTATTATATTCCTGCACTTTTCTAGTCACTTATTTCTACACTTTTCTAGCTTACATATTCTTGCACTTTTCTAGTTACTTGTTCCTGCAAATTTAAAGATCTGAAACTTAACTATTAGTCTTTTTTATCAGGCTTTAATAATATTTTGCTCCATTTTTTCCTATTTCAAAATTTTCGTCTTTCACTCGCCATTAAAAGATTTCTCCAATAAGCGAATGATTTATCAATGAGCCTATCCCAAAACTCAAAATCGCTTCTTTAGATCTCGAATTTGCAATCATTACTTGAGCTTCAGATTATGAAAGCAACTCTGAAAATGTTATGATTTTGAGAATAAAGTTGGTTTTGGGATGGCCTCAATGTTAACAGTTAAATTTAATACTGCTTCTAACTAGGGATTTATCATTATTAATTTCTGCCTAGGATTTATCTCTGAACATTCTATATAAACGATCCTTAACAGTTTAGTATAAGAGAACAAGATTGTGTTAAAACAAACTTCTGTTGTATTTTTAAAGAGTCGTTTGAAGGATCCGCTCGATAAACTTTCTAAATATCTTGTAATATAAAAGAGATATTAAAGAAATATAAAATAAAATTTTTAGGTTTAATCAACCCACAAAGATTTCTGATAATGCTTGCTGGAGATGCTGATATGTCTCTTTATTGAAGCTAACAAGGATAACTCTTTCAGGCAATTCATTTTCCTGAAGAAATTTAATTATTTCGGAAACTGCAATTCCTGCGGCTCTCTTTGAAGGAAAATTGTATGCTCCTGTACTTATAGCTGGGAAAGCAATAGTCTTTATAATGTGTTCTCTTGCAAGTTCAAGGCTCTTTCTGTAGCAGGAAGCTAATAGATAATCCTCTCCTTTCTGCCCTCCTTGCCAAATAGGGCCTACAGTATGTATTACCCATTTTGCAGGCAGAAGATATACCTTTGTAATTTTTGCTTCTCCAGTGACACAGCCTTTTAAATCTCTACATTCTTCCAACAGTTCTGGGCCCGCGGCTCTGTGGATTGCGCCATCGACTCCTCCGCCCCCAAGGGGAGTTGTGTTTGCAGCATTTACAACTGCATCCACTTCCAGTTTTACAATATCTCCTTGGATTATCCTTATCTTGTCCGAAATCTGTACCATAATCTACTCTTTTGCTTCTATTTCTTTATGTTTTTGATATCGTTCCCGGAACAGAGTAAATTTGTGTTGCTCGTTTTTCTGCTTCTGGTATTTCTTTGTTATTTCCTTGCTGTGCTTTATGGCTTTATCGTTTTATTTTACCTTTTAATTTACCTGCTTGCTTTACTTAATTATTTTATCCTTTTGTTACTGTTCGGCATAGTTTTTTCTTTCACGTTCATATCTTTAATTTGTGTATTCCCAAACAATCATATAGCATAAAACCTAGATTATACTAGTCAATCTGGGCATGGGGATTTTGGTTTTCCGAAGGTGATTATTTACATTTGAAGGAAACTCTGAAATTTTGATATGCCTTAACAGGGTTACAAGACTATATTAATTAGCGATCTGAAAGACCAAAGCATACTGAGAATGTCGTAATTAATTAAAGTGCTAAAAACTTTCAAGTTGAAATTTAATATGGGGAGATATGTATGGATGAGATGACACTTAAGGAGAGACTTTTAAACGCATTGGAAGGAAAAGAAGTTGACAAAGTACCTGTCTGTTCTGTAACCCAGACAGGAATTGTTGAACTAATGGATGAAGTAGGAGCTCCTTGGCCTGAAGCCCACACTGATCCTGAGCAAATGGCAAAGCTGGCAATTGCAAACTATGAGCTGAGCGGGCTTGAAGCTGTAAGAGTTCCATATTGCCTGACTGTACTTGCCGAAGCTATGGGCTGCGAGGTTAATATGGGAACCAAAAATAGACAGCCATCAGTTATTGCACATCCGTACCCCAAGGATCTAGAAGGCCTGGAAGTGCCTGAGAACCTGCTTGATAAAGGCAGGATTCAGGCTGTACTTGAATCTATTAAGATAATAAAAGAAAGAGTAGGACCGGATGTACCTATTATAGGAGGTCTGGAAGGCCCTGTTACTCTTGCTTCCGATCTGGCGAGTGTAAAGTCCTTTATGAAATGGTCTCTTAAAAAACCCGATATGTTACGACAGGTATTAGATTTTGCAACCGATGCCACAATAGCTTATGCAAATTCAATGGTTGTCGCAGGAGCAGATGTAGTTTCTGTTGCCGATCCCGTGGCATCCCCTGATTTAATGAGTCCTGATGCCTTTAAGAGTGAACTCAAGTCAAGGTTGAAGAGATTTTCTTCAGAAGTAAATTCAGTTACAGTCCTGCATATATGCGGTAGTGTAGCTCCTATCCTTGACGACATGGCTGATTGCGGTTTTGAAGGTTTGAGCGTTGAGGAAAAAGTCGGTAGCATAAAGAAAGCCAAGGAAGTGCTTGGGAACAGGGCAAGACTCGTAGGAAATATCTCTAGCCCCTTCGTTTTACTGCCCGGCCCGATTGATAAGATCAAAGAAGAATCTAAAAAAGCTATTGCCGAAGGTGTAGACGTACTGGCTCCTGGCTGTGGAATTGCACCTATGACTCCACTTTCCCACATTAAAGCTATGGTAGAGGCAAGGAACGAGTACTACGCTTGAAGATCCGCAATAGTAAAAAATAATTTGACTGACTTTATTTACTATTTTTTATTTTTAATTTTCAAAGCTGTGCCGCCCGAGTCCCGTCTCGGGAGGACGGCCCTTTTCGCTTCGCTCAAGAGGGCTGATTTATAAAATTGCCGGGTTTCATTCAAGAAGGCTAATTTGTATAGTTTCAGTGTTTCTGTTATTTCTGTGGTTTCTGTAGTTTCTGTAGAAATACGTCTAATTCGGGCTCTTCTTCACCCTGGATGACTGTAAAATCTGGATTAAATTAAATTTAATTACTTACATCTAAAACTAGAATATTCATTACTAGAATATGCATTCAAACTGAGGGCACTTACCAGATTCCTACCGGCAGGTAAAAAATCTATATTAATCTCATCAATAAGATATTATATTTGAAATGTCTCAAAAAAGAAAAAGGGAAGAACTTGCTCCGATTAGAGGCCGTAGTTCTCCGGCTTGAAAACTTTGATTTCTTCTTTATATTTTGTAAGGCAGTCACTCATGAACTTTTCTTTGTCGTCGGTAAGGGCCTCGAAAGCTGCCTTTGCGTCTGCAAGGGCTTTAGCTTCGAATCTGGAGAGCTCAAGTTTGCCCTTTGCTCCTTCTTCGACGATCTTGATGCATTCAAGAGCGGCGTTCTTGGCACGGAGATAGATATCATTTCCATCTTTTGCAATTGCCTGCCCTACTCTGTAGGCGTTCGGGTATGCGAGTAAATAGGCCTGTGCGTCTCTGTACAGGTCGGAAGCCATGAACAGGTCTCTCAGGATCTTTTCGTTGCCAGACTGGAGGGCAACGTTCATGAGGGCACAGTCATATGCAAGAGTCTCGGACCAGCACTGGACAGTTGTACCACCGAATTCACCGTGATATTCAACTGATTCGTTAGACCAGAGGTCACAGCATTGCATGACCAGGTTACCCATCAGGTCAGAGTGGGCACAGGTAGAGGTCTTACCTTCCATGGTCATCGGCATACCGCAGATGGATTTGACGATAACGTTTTCATATCCGCAGTCCTTTCCGGGTCCCACTGCACCGGCTTCGTAAGCAACGAGGGATCTTGCGGCAGAAATCGCTCTTGCAATGCCTGCGATGGTGTGGGCGAGGTTCTTGTCCAGCAGCCCGCCTGCAATGAACATTGCAGTGTTTGCCTGGGCACAGTCTGTGTCACCGGATGCTGTTACATTATTCTTTTTTGCAATTGATGCAATGTCTTGCCAGATCATTTCCATATCCATGCTGCCGAGGACGCCTATGCCGTAAAGTATTCCGGCCATATCGTTCCTGAGAATGGAATAGTCAAAGACTTCTTTCCCACCCATTGACTCAACTGCGAGCATGTCAGCACCATTCTGGGCACACTGTTCGAAGGCCTCCATGAAGGTGTTGTATTTGTCTCCTCCTCTGAGCTCGAAGAATTCCCTGCTCTCACGGATGTCACCAATGGTGTGGCGGAGTGCACACTTTATGCCGTGCTCATCATGATACTCTTCCATGATAGTCTTCTGGGCATGTGCAACGGCTGCTCCCCAATCCGGGTGATTGGACATCTGCTGAACGTGTTCGGTTTCAAGCACGACAGCCGGAGCTCCGATTTGAACCATCCTTGCCATAATATCGGTGGTGATCCTTTCATACTCTTTTATGAGCTTTTCTTTGGATGCGCCGGCTTCAGGTCTTGGGGCGTAGTTTACTTCGGGAGTTGTGTAACCGGCACCGATTTCAAGTCCCAGTCCGGTTTTAACTGGCGTGACAGATTTTCCGAAAACCATGTCATCCGCACTTGCATAAGCCATTTTGGTAAATCTTTTTACTGCCATTACTCCGCCTCCTCAGTGTTTATGGAATTTCTCCCTTATTTTTGCGATGTTGTCCCCATGTTCCTTGATGAAATCGGCTATCTTAGGAGCATCGGCTGCTTCTTCACCGTATATCCCCAATTCGTACTGGGATACGAAGTCCTGGTTCACAGCACCACCTCCGCATGCAAAGGGAATTCTGTAGCCTTTCTCCAGAAGCCTGTCATTAACTTCCTTGAATGCATACATAGTTGTAGTCATCAGGGCAGTACCTGTGAGCAGGAGTGGTTTTTCTTTCTCCACAGCCGCTATTACTTCATCTACAGGGACATCTCTTCCAAGGTCCACTACCTCATATCCGTTAGCTCTCAGGAGAGCAACAACAATGTTCTTTCCGATGTCGTGAACGTCACCTTCTGCGACGTGAGTGACGATTTTTCCTTTAACCACAGGTGCTCTTCCTGCTTTCTGCTTAACGTGCTCGATGCCTTCCAGCATGGCATCGGCAGACATCATAACGTTTGGCAGGAAAATAACCCCCTCGTCATAAAGCCTGGTGACCACTCCCATTCCAACCATCAGTGCGTCATCGATAAGGGAGATCGGGTCCTTCCCGGAGCTAATAGCCTTTTCCAGCCCTTCAACGACGTCATCCTCTTCGCCTTCAAAGATGGCTTTTGCAATCGGATAAATCAGTGAATCCTTAGGGTAAAGCTCTTCTGCAGCATCTTCCGGTGTCATTGCCTTTTCCATTTTTACATTGTAACGAACCAGAATACCACTGGGATCTATATCTATCAAATGTCTAACCTCCATTTTGGCATTTGAGGAGCAAATAATCCCTGATATTTACAGGATAAAAAACGGGCTAAAAATCAAAATTTTTCCTGAGATAGATCTTAATGTTATTTAGGTAACTAACTCTCTCTTTCTCTTTCTTCTTAAAGACAGCTAAACGAGATCTAAATAGGTATATATCCCCACATTCTTCCCAATTTCTTAAAGGGACACCTAACTCCCCTTAATTTAATTGGAATCCTATATATATAAAACTCACTGAGATATAAACTGTAATTTTCGCTTTTGGGGAGTCACATTGCTCTTTATATCTCTCTTTTACCCAATTTCTTATTACTTATGTGTGATTTAAAAAATAGAGCGGATACACGCATCAAAACTATTCTTCGGACTGATTTTTTTCTCAGATTTCCGCAGATTCAGGCAGTTTCTGGAGACTATACAAGAAGTAATCAGGAAGTCTTTAACATATCTAAATTAAAATTATAGTTCAATAAATACCATGTTTAGATCATACGATCATATTTTTCCTCTTCACTAACTTGTATTTAAATTGTTCACCCATAACATATATATATTAGTAATCCCATTTGAAGATCCCCTATCTGGAAAGCTAAGGGGCATAAAGATATAGATTCAGCAAAAATCCTCTTTTGTAATGAAATCTATATATATGATCCAATGGGCAAAAGCTTTATATACAAGATACACCTTGTATGTATCCCTCACAAAAACAAATTTGTGAGCATCCGCCTCTCTTTCGATCCTAATTGATCGAAATGGCAATGTCTATATAGATTCTAGCAAATGTTTTTCGTTTGTTGTGAATCTTTAATTAATATTTCCAGACTGAAAAGCTTTATATACAAAAAAAGCATTGCATCTTACCTTCACACAGCTCAAATGCACTGAGGTGGGCAATACAAAGCTTTATATATTAGAATTGCCTTGTAAATATCCCTCTCACAATGCGATTGTGTTGAGGTGAATAATACAAAGCTTTATATACAAGAAATCCCTTGTATATGATCCTGCGCAAACTGATTGCGTAGATAAAAATCACAAAAATCTCTTTCATCTTTTAATGGAGTCAGGAGTTATTTCCTGTC
>JAMXLQ010000270.1 GCA_024280975.1 Methanosarcina sp. | reverse complement strand
TATATAAAAATTATTATACCGTTAAAAGTATGGTACATCATATCGATTACGACCTTTGCAAATATTGTTCCGCTCTCAAGCGCAGTTCCTGCTTAACAACCTCGACCTGATGTTCAAGCTCTAGCATATCCTCGCGAGATACGGGCACCCGCACCATTTTTGGCTTTCCAAACAAGGCTCCGCACTCTCTACACTTCCATTTTTTCCGATAGTGGTTTGGGAGGGTGAGGTTATCGCTATGGCATCTAGGGCAGGTTGCGATTATTGCCATTGTAGCCTCCATCAAATTTCGCATGCCATCGAGCTTTTGATGCAGCTATTTTTCTTTCCCGTCGTTTAGCCTTCCATTGAGCTGTCTGAGCTTCCCTACTCACTTGTTTTTTAGCTCTATCAGCATCAGTTTCGAATATTTTTGCTTCTTTCTCAGTTAACATCCTGGATGTAGAGTCATTATCTGTCACCCGTTTTTTCAAGAATTTCGGGCCGCCACCCCTTTTCATTGGCCTTTGGACTGGCTCATTGAATATGGCACCGCATTTTTTACACTTCCAATCCTGCTTTCTTTTTATTAGATCGGAATTATCACAAAACGGGCAGGCGTTAATTAGTTCAGCCATTATTGGTCACCCGCATGGGCTCTAAAACCCGTACATGACCGTTAGCGCGTCGGCAAGCGGCTTGGACGTACCAAAGCATTGTTCTGCGATGTTTTTCTGCTATTTCAGGGGATATTTTTGGCTTTCGCTTAGGCTTAGGCTCGGGCTCTGGCTTAGGCTTAGCCTTAGTTTTTGGCTTTCGCTTAGGCTTAGGCTCGGGCTTAGGTGATCGGCCACATGTGACCCCGCAAATACCGGGTTCATCAAACATCTTCACACATTTCGGGCAATACCACTCTGTTCGATCGCCAATTGGCGGTCTAATCTGTTGATTCCCGCAAACCGGACAGCACCTGACTACTGTTCCAGGTGTGATCATTACCATTGTGACTCACCTCGTTTGGGTCGTCTTCGCGAAGGGCGACTAATCGGCTGATCGAACACACTATTGCAATTGTTACAATGATAATTGTTTGTCCGCATCTTAAACGTGATATTGGGGCTGTCGCAGAGCGGACAAGCTTGAATCATCTTAATTTCTCCGGGTTTTGGGGATTCTTTGGGCTCCTTCTCAACTATAGGCTCCTTCCCGATTAGCCGTAGCTGCTTGTTCTTTTTTAATTCCCGCGTTGGTGGTCGATTTGTTAAACGCTGTGCTGGAACGCTAAATACCTCACGACACTCGTTGCAGCGATATACATTCCGGTGTCCACCGTTTGGCGATGATATGCGGTGACTGCTACAGTTTGGACAAACATCAATAATTCGTGGTTCAGGTCGCTTGGGTTTGTATTTCTCTACTTGAACCCACAACGGGGAATCAAATTCAGCCTTGCAATCGAAGCACTCCCAATTTAGGTTAAAACCAATTGTGGGCTCTAGGATATGCTTGGAACCGCATTCAGGACAGACCTTGACAAGCTCTTTGGTATTGTCTCGTACTTCATCAAGGTTTGGATCAGTAGGGAAGAATATAGACCATAAAATATCCTTAGCCACTCGATTGCGGCTTTTTCCTTCAGCGGCAGCCCGCCTATCTAGCTCATCGAGTATCCGCATGTTGTCAATGCCAATGGCATAGCGTTTGCCTTTACGGGCATTTTTTATTGCTCCAAGAACTGCTATTGATTCTATTGACATACCATACCCACCCGCGGCTCAGTTCTCAAAAGTTTCAAGAATTAGGTCGTTGACCCATGTGCTCCGTGGCATATCCCCGCGCTCTCTATCTATTATGCTTAGAACTTCTGGATCAAGTGATACTGAGGTGGTTATTTTTTTGCCGGGATTTATTGCTCTGACCATGTTACTCACCCTTAGCTGCTTCCAATACAACTTGAGCCATAGCTTTCTCTATGGGACTTCCAAAATTTAAGAAGTAATCAATGCTTTCACGGTATTTCGTAACTAGACTAGATGCCTGTTGTTGTGTTGATTCCAAGTTATTGCCTCGAAATTTATTCAAAAAAGTGACGTACTTTCATCGGACAACGCCGCCGAAGCAATTTCACAACTTACAATAATTATTATTGATTCTTTCCTAATAGGTCTTTTGTCGTCGATTTAGACGAAATTTAGATTCAAAACAAGACTGGACTAATTATTCAAGGATATATCCCGAAGCCATGTATAGAGGATGTAGGAAGGTTGTACGAGTATGTCACTGGCGGAATTAGCAAAAAAAATTACTTTTGTAGCAGAGTCATGAGTTTGTCTATTAGCTGCGGGTCACTTTTGATGACGGCAGCAAACTCTTTTATAGCTGCGTCATTAGCCTGCTGAGCTTCTTTTGCAAGCGGCATACCGCACCGACCACAATATTGCGTGTCAGCTTCCACAGGCATTTTGCATCGAGGGCAAGAAACAATCTCGATGCAATTGATGTTTCGCTTCTTGCTGAGGCCATATATTGCAAGAACTGAATTGTCCAAATCCTGATCGTCCATATGTATGTATGTGGCTGACATCATCGATTTTGGCGATCATCCAAAGAACTTTTTAAGCTGGGGCTCGGTAAATTCGGAGGACAAATGCGTAGCGCGAGAGTGGCGTAGCAGATGCGGGTGCACCCGCTTCTTAATTCCGGCAGCTTTAACTGCTCTAGCAAGCAAGCCACTAATTGCTTTGTTGGTTATCTCGATATTCGAAACAGTGTTTGACTCCTGGTCTGTATATTGTCTTGTTGATACCCACAAATTGACGCCTGACACATGTCGCAGTGGGTGAATTGAGACCCACTGATGTAGATAGCTTGCAGCAAAGACAAGTTGATTGAATCGGACGCCTGTCTTGCCTTTTAGCTTTATTTTACAGCCATTTGTATTAAACTCAACATCCTCGAGTTTCATTGCTGAAATCTCACCGTTTCGTCCACCTGACTCATACATTGTTGCGATGATAGCCTTATCCCGAATTGTTAAAGCGGCATTGATTAGTTGTTTTACCTCCTCAAATGAGAGCATATCCGAAGACTTTTTAGGATCGGGCTTTGGCATATTCTTGAGTGATATTGATTTCCCAAGTTCGACCATTTCAGGCTTTTTTTGCTTTTCGCCATATGTTACCAGAAAGTGTCTCAAACCAAGCTTGTATTGACCTTTGGTCGTATCTGATACCGACACAGGCTTCGCATGCTGCGAACTTTTCCAACCGTGTGGTGGCTTTTTCCAGTTAGCGATAGCATTGTTAAAAACAAAGATATCATCTTCTGTGATTTTATCTAAATCAATACCGTTTAAGTGAGTAGCCATGAATTTTATGACTTCCATATTATTGACTATCGTGGCGTCCCTTAGGTTGTCGCTCTTTAGATAATTATAATATCTTGTTATTATTACTTGGTTAGCTGTTGAAATGCAGTGATTCTTAAAAAACTTGTTTAAGTTTTCCTCTATATTGGTTGTAGGTATTTTATAACCCCGGATAATATTATGTACCTATCATATTTAAAGGTTAGTACTAAATTATACGTACGGGTTATATTATACTAAGTAAGGTTAATAAAGTGATTAAAACAAAAACTACTTTTTTAATGAAAACTTCCATAAATTACATCTTTGAGACACAAATTCAGGGTTTGGACAAATTCAGGGTTTGGATTATTTGATCGGGACTTATCTCTAATTTGATCCAATACTTACTTCTATAGTATTTGTCTCCAATTTATCTGGAAAAGAGATGGGAAGAATCATCTTAAATGGCATTTCCTTTCTGTTCCCATCTCATTTCATCAAGCCCAAAGCTGTCAGGGATTAAACTTCGGTACTGTTGTCAGTGATGTTGTTCCGCATTCTGCTAGGATCTATAGGGCAGCCACAGCTTCCATGATGCATCGGGTTATCTCTATCCATTTCAGGTATTTCCCGAGAAGAAGACATAATCTGCTTGAGATCACCAAGAGACTTAGTTCCGTTGATGTCTTCTATCAGACCATTGAGTTCTGTAATCCTGCTGCTGATTTTATCACTCATGTTTTTGCTATCACTTACTTTAATCTGAAGGTGTTCAACTTCCTTTTTGAGTGAATCAACAGCCTGAGTCTTCATATAGGTGAATACAACGTTCTGAAGTTCTGCTGCGGTCGAAACCTCACTCACATTATTGGATAAATTTTGCAGATCAGTGATTCTTGCCCCAAGCTCTTCAGCCCTGTTATTTTCTCCAGCTTCCTTAAGTCTGGTCTGTTCAGCTTTGAGTATTTCAGTCATATTTCCAAGGGAATCAGTTATTTCGGTCTGAACAGTAGTGTAATTAGCATCAGTCACGTTTTCGACCTTGTCGAGACCAAATAGTTCATTCGTTCCACCATGTCCGTTATGCCTTCCACCAGATCTCATACATTCATTTTCCTGCCTGTGGCTGGATAAAACCTTCTGAAGGTCAGATGCATTTGAAACCTTGCTTACCTCATTATAGAGACTCTGAAGCTCAGTAATTTTTTTACTTATAGAGTCAAGAATGTTTGCCTGAACCTCAGTAAAATTTTCTTCAGTTATATTCCTTGCCGGACAAGATCCTGGATCATATACAGGTTCAGTCGAGTTTTTCAGGGTTGCGTTTTCTGAAGCAAAGGCTCCTGAAGGGATGATGCTCAATACAATCAGCACCATCGCAACATGGGAAATCGATTTTAATGCCTTCATTGCCATAGTTTCCCTCCATTAATTACCATGTTTTTTTTCTTTGTTCTTTTTGTCCCGCCGGCTATTCGCCTGTTGACAGTCTTGAAATAAGCTGGCTTAAATATAAGCTTACTTTCAGAGATAGAGGGATTTATGCATTTTAATTTAAAAAATAAGCTTTTTTGGATTTTAGATTTTGAAAGAAACCTTAATTAAGTTCATTAATACTTATTAGGATCTTTAAATACCGTATCCTTGAACAAAAGAAACAAATTCATTACTAGGACCTGCGCAGTTGAACTGAGAAAAAATAGCATGAAATTCCAAATTGTCTAATCCATAATGTTTATGATAGACAGGTTCATGTTTTATTTTGTTTCTCAACTGCGTAAGTCCAATCAAAAAAGGCCCTTTAACATAGTTGGTCAAGAGTCTTCTGCTTTGAAATCCAACTAGAGGTTTTACGAGTCAATAGTAATCGATTTTTTACAGCTGATCCTCACTGTCTGCTTCAATGGAATCTTTTATTTATACTCATTTTGCCATTTTTATGGTTATTTTGCCATTTCTTATATTTGGTTTCCCATGAATTAAAACCACTGAACCAGTTCATGTAAAGGATGTACCATTTTTTGTAATCATCGCCGTGTTTCTTGTTGTCCCATTTCTTTTTCTCGTTTTGCCATTTCTTCTGCTCGTTGCCCCAGTTTTCATTCTCTTTTTCCCATTTTTTCTGTTCATTGTCCCATTGCTTCCTTTCATTGCCCCACTGATTCCCAGTTTTTTGCGGAGCTGCGCTTACAGATGCAACCACCGTTACTGATGTTACAAAAAAGACTAGCATTAAAACGCATATTGTCTTTTTTATTCTATCAAATACTTGCTTTCCCATATGTTCACTCCTCAAATTTATTTAACTATCCATAGCTTTTAACTGTTTGTTTTTCGATTCGTTTCCGCCGCGTATATGCTGTGAGAAGACAGTATACTAGTTGATTGTTCAGCTAATTACAAGGATTTACGTCTATAAGACTATTGGCAATTTTCTACGTTTGAATAGGACTTACACGCTTGAGAAGCAAAATAAGCACAAACAAATTATTGCAGACAATTTGAAATTCTCATATTTTATGCTACTTTTATCTCAGTTCAATTGCGCAAGTCCTTCTTTTTTCTTAATCATCTTATCGGCTATTCGCTGATCGACAATTCTAAAATATATTGGCTTAAATATAAAATTACTTACAGAAATGAAGTGACTAATAGGGTTTAACTCGAAAAACAATCATTTTTAAACCTTAGATTAGATAAAAGGCTTTAAATATTGTAATTAAAACTTATTAAACTCTTTAGACATTTTAGTCTTTAACAGAAGAGTTATTACGTATCTATTATCGTGAAAAATCACGTAAGAGTTAATTCTGAGCTAAATTCTCTAAGTGTCCTTTTGTCAGCGATATATTCTTCGAACAAGAAGAATTTTTTAAATTTGAAACACGGTCCAATGCTAGAGGAAAACCTATTTTGGGATTTTAAAGAAGATTAGCCTTTAGAATAGACTAGTTAAAGTCAATAAAGGGTTAAATTCAAAAACGATTCTATTTAAAGTGTAAATTGTAAATTTAACGCGTTAGTGTTCCTAAAAAAGTAAGTATTCTTTTATTTTTAAATTTGATATAGCATCTTCTATCAGGAACACATCGAGCGGTACCACCCACACCCAAGAAACCCAAAAATATGCTATCAGAATATAGCCTTATCCTGTGCATATAAAAAACGATTAAACATTAAAGAAAGCATATGCGTATACCTGCAGTATCCGTTCGATGTATTCCTGACATATCTTTAACTCTCTTATGAAATCTTTGATATTTTTAAAGGACTGAAACTCTTTATAATAGAAAAAAATGTAATAGGGATTAAAATGCCTGATAATCCGGAGGAAAAATTGCTGATTCTACAGCTTTCCGAAGATTCCAGAAAAATTGCTCGACTTCTTTCAAACGAAACCTCAATCAGAATTCTTAAATTGCTTAATAAGAAGTCGATGTCGGCAGGTAACCTTGCCGATGAGCTTGGGATGCGTCTGAATACTCTTAAATATAACCTGGACTCACTTCTCGAGGTCGGAATGATTAGAGTAAGACATGTAAAATGGAGCCAGAAAGGAAGGGAAATAAAAATTTACGAAGCAGCGAAAAAAGTAATTGTTTTCCTACCCATAAAAGAGAACCCGGAGACTCCTTTCATTTTAATGAAGCATTGGCAAGACAGCACGGAAAATTCGGAGAGGCAAGAAATCCTAAAATTGTCCTGGAGTTAATTATAGACCTCAGAGTTTCTAGGACGACTCTATTGTTTCCGAGAAAAGTTTTGAAAAATAACCTATTAATATATGAACTTTAATTAAACGTACAATTCAACAATGAGTTCTTTCCATAGGACGTGGCCCAGTATGAAAATCAAATTTCTGTCCTTAATCCTTATACTTGCGGGCATTATCATTATCTCAGGCTGTGTTGATGAGGAGTCTCGGGTCTCTACTTTTAAAGCTCCAGATCTGTACAATATTATCTTTTTCCCGCATGAGCCTCATCCAAGCCCTCATCTAGGCCCTAAGCCCGATCTGAACGATGCAACATTCCTTCTCGACAAGAATATCGAGAAAGCAGAAAATATTTCATTAAGGCTTAAAACTGGGATTGAGAGCTATAAAGCAGAAGGAAAAGATGTTAGTAGACTTGAAGTTCTGCTTGAAGAATACGACCGTCTTATAAAAGAAGCAAAGAAATACCGAACTCTCGCAAATAAAGCTGTCGCAGAAGAAAATAACAGCTCAATTGCGAATTCAAGTCAATACAACAGTTCATCCGAAAATATAGAAATCGATTATTTGATTCAGTCTCAGAAAAGCATGATGCAAGCTAATCATGTTCTGAGAGATATTTTCGAGGAACTTCGTTCTCTAACACCTGGAAGTGAAGAACTCAACAATACATCCCGGCTTATTTCGGCAGGAAAAGGAAAAGCTATGTTTATGGGCAGTTTCACCCTTAACCTGCACCTAGAAAAAGGAGAAATGGCAATAATTGGCCTTTCCAAGGATTCCGAAATTGATATAAACGGGAATTACACATTTGAAGAGAAAAACGACGCACATGATAAGATACGCCTGTACCACATAAATTCTGCTGACGTGAAGATTTCCGGTTCCCGTAAGACAGTAATGTTAAAAAATGAAAACATTACCCTCACTGTAGATGGCGAAGGTTATGCAGCTTTCCAAGGAAACGGTACCTACAGTGTTGAAGAAGCAGGTAGGATAGTAAAAAAAGAAAACTGGGCGAAACCTTTCTTTGAAGAAGGAATGAATCCCAAAGGAAGTGGGCCAGATGGAAAGGGCAACAATACAGGATATGGACCTGATAAGAATGACATAATACAGTAACCGGGCACAGGTCGTAGTGAGTAATATCACGCTGACAGAGCTTTCCGAAAATAGAAAGCAGGAGAGATTTTGTTTGGAGATGAAATGAACGTTCCGGAAGAATATTAAAAATTCTTGAAAGAATTGAAAATCAAAATGCAACTCTGGGTTTATCGAAATGAATCTAAGGTTCTATATTATTTGTATTGCTGCCTTACTTGCTTTAGCAGGACCTGCATTAGCAGCAAACAGCACGGCCACAGTTCACGGGACGGTATACGGCTGGGATACCTTCAAGCCCCTGGAAAATGCCGTGGTTGAGGTAAACTCAACTCCCTCACAGTCCATGGTGGCAAAATATGGTCTGTACTCTTTTGATCTGGTACCCGGAGACTATAATATTACAGCCAT
>JAMXLQ010000269.1 GCA_024280975.1 Methanosarcina sp. | reverse complement strand
CATTTTCAGGAAATCCTGCCTCAAGAAAGACTTTTTCAATCTCCAGTGCTGACCCTGGGACATTCAAGGCATGCTTGAGCACACAGACATTTCCTGCGCACATTGCAGGTACTGCAAATCTGAAGACCTGCCAGAACGGGAAATTCCAGGGCATAATACCGAGAATAACGCCGAGAGGCTCAAAAGTCACATAGCTTTTCTCTGCCCCTGTATCCACAATCTCGTCTTTCAGGAACTCAGCCGCGTTTTCTGCGTAATAATCGCAGAGCCAGGCACATTTTTCGATCTCGCTCCTTGACTGCCTGATAGGTTTTCCCATTTCTTTCGTAATAATTTCGGCATAGATCTCGGTATTTTGCCGAAGGACCTCCCCAGCCCTTGAAAAATACTTTATCCTTTCCTCAGCAGACAATGAACTCCATCCGGAAAAAGCAGCCCTGGAATTTTCAATCCTGGACTCACATTCCTCGAAAGAAAATGATTCATATGTCCAGTTTACCTCTTCAATGTAAGGATTAACGGATTTTATTTTCATGACCTCCCCCCAAAAAGTCATTTAAAAGTCGTTTAATAATATTGGAATTCCCAGTATTATAATTTAAGGAAATTGAGTAGAAGACAAAGATTCTGAGTTTTAAATTTGTTCGTAAGATCCAAAGAGAGAAAGTATTTTGAACTTATGACCAAATTTTTGGTTTTAAAGAACAATTTTTCAGAATCTAGCTAGAAAGCTGGATAAACTGTTGCTTCGATTTTGATTTTAGGAGAATTATGTTCAGAATCTAGCAGTAATTGTTATAAAACCTCAATATCAATTATAAAGCATCAATTATAAAACACATGATTTAAGTGGAGGGAAAATATGAGAAAATCACTTGTTATATTGATAGTGTTGTTCGGTGTATTCCTCGCAATAGGATGCGCTGGTCAGAGAGGTGGGGCTCCAAATCAAACAGGAACTCCAGTACAGGCTGTAACTCCAGCTGAGGGAGTAACTCCAGTACAGGCTGTAACTCCAGCTGAGGGAGTAACTCCTGTTACAGAAGTAACTCCAGCTAGGGGAGTAGCTCCAGTTACAGGAGTAAATAGGACCACTATACAGGGCAATAATACTACTGTAAATAGGACTGTTATACATGGTAACAACACTACTGTAACTAGAACGGCCATAACAGGCAATAATACTACTGCAACTGGTACCACTGTAATCAAAGTAACTCCTAGAAACAATTACTAAATTGTTAAATGGCAACTCGGTACTAAATTGTTAAATGGTAATTCGGGACTTTGCCCCTATTCCAGGGGCTTTATATCATAATTAGCCTTCTATATGCGAATTTTCAAATGCATAAAGGCGGTAGCTGTGAGTTTTCGTTTAGCAACCAGATGAAAATTATAAGCTAGTCTTACCGAAAAAGAACTTTAACTAATATTCGGTCATACACACAGCAACACATATAACGGCAAAGATGTAATATCGTACAAAGGCAAATGATATTAGACGCTTGAAGTACCGGAATTACCGATAAATTTCACTTTAACGAGAAAGCCTTTTTGAAAACGATTTCACTTTTTTTGATCTTTTTTATTTTCTTGTCAATAAGCTGAAAAGTGCTTTTTTAAATTATTAACTATCTTGAATATGGTTTCATGCAGTCTTATTTAGAACTTTTTCTTCTGTAATTAAGGAGAAGATGGAACCGGAAGATAAAGAAGTGTATTGAATTAGTGGAGGATTCTATTTTCAAAGAATTTAATGTACTATCAGACAGATTAGAAAAAGAACTATGTTTAGAATCTGGTCGGAACTATTATAAAACCAAGAGATTAATTACAGAGCACTTTATTTTTCATGGGGGGAAGTAATGAAAAGAGAACTTGTAATTTTCATGGTCTTATTTAGCATATTCCTGGCGATAGGATGTACGGGGAATAAACCGGCAACTCCAGCAGAAACGCCCGCAGTAACTCCGGTTGAAACACCCATATCACCGGGTTCCAACGTAACGCCTCAACCTGCAAATCAGGGCAAGATTGTTGATGTTGTTATTCAAAATTTTACCTTTAATCCAAAAGCAGTCGAAATAATGACAGGCGATTCTGTAAGATGGAAAAATATGGACTCAGCCATTCATACAGTAAGAGGACCTACTTTTCAATCAGGTGAACTGAGAAAAGGAGACACGTACGAATTCTTGTTTACAGACGCGGGAACCTATAATTATGACTGTTCGATCCATCCTTCTATGAAAGGAACTGTGGTAGTTGTAGAGAAAAAGTAAAAACTTGTAAGATTGAAATCTGAAATGCAGAATTGCTATAGATTTCCGTTTTATGAAAAACGGGATTTTTTAAAGTTTTATTTTTAATGCGTGGATAAACTCTAATCTTTTATCAAGCATTATTGATTGCAATTTTCATCCTAACTCTACATTCAAGCTGCTTAATTTGAATAAAGTGGAAATGTAAAAAAGTATTAAATGGAAAAACAAAATGCTGGGTAAGAAATAAAAGTCTATTAAAGAAGTCATGCTGCTCTAAATGTTAGTATGCATGTGCAAAATGAATTATAGCATAATAATCTCAATTTTCTTTTTCCATCTTATGATGAGTCTTCTAAATCTGTTTTAGCCTGCATTTTAATGTTGAGCCTATCCCAAAACTTAAAATTGGCTCCTATAATCTCGAATTTTTGAATAATTAATTGAGTTTCTTGCCACGAAATATGATTCTGAAACTTTTATTGATTTAAGAAGAAATTTGGTTTTGGGATGAGCTCTATGTTATACATCACCAGTTTTATTTTTATTTCAGTTGTCTGATTGTATAACTTTCTTAATTTAAATATCTCTCCAAACTTTCTTTTTACTACAAAAGTGCCTTTGAACAGTACACCTCTTGTTATAGTTTCTTTGTCAAATTTTCCGTTCAACTGCTGCCTATATCCCCTTGAATAAACAGTTTTAAGACTCTGATCATAATAAAGCTAAAAAAAGAAGGTATTCTTGAAACGAATTTCTGAAGAGTGAAGAAGTGCAGCACTTGCTCAAGATCAAGTGCCCTTTCACTCCACTCATAAGATCAACTAACTCAATAATTTTACGGTAATCTGTTCCAATGTATTTTTTAAGTAGAATAAGAAGCTGATGCTGGTATGATCAAATTTTGAAAATTACCTCATCTGTGATCTACTTTTCGGATGGCTCTAAGCCACTTTATTTGGAAATTCGATTACTGAATATCTCCTCCAACATCGGCATACCTGGGATCAATTTCTACAGCTTTTCTGTATGCGTCTTCAGCCTCTTCTTCCCGCCCAAGGAAACTCAGACAAACAGCTTTACCAAACCATGAGTCCGCAGCATCAGGATTAAGCTTGAGTGCCTGTTCATAAATATTCAGAGCTTCTTCGAAGCGTTTTAGCTGAGCAAGCACGAAACCCAGACTGGAATACGCTTCTAAATATTCAGGATCTAACTGTGTAGCCTTCTTGTATGCTTCTACGGCTTCCTCAAATCTCTGCATCTGGCTGAGGGTAAAGCCCCTGTTGTACCAGACATCGGCATTTTCAGCGTTGATTTCGATCGCCTTGTCAAAAGCTTTAATAGCCTCATCATACTTTTCAAGGTTTTCGAGGTCTATTCCCATGTTATTCCAAGCATCATCGTTTTCAGGATCTAGTTCAACAGCTTTCTCGTATGCTTTTAGAGCCTGTCTGTAACTGCCAAGGTTATCTAGATCCACGCCTTTATAGTGCCAGGCTTCGGTAAAGTTAGGATCAAGTTCAAGTGCCTTGTCGTATGCGATAATTGCTTCGTCATAGTTACCCATTTGCCCGAGAGCTATGCCCTTTCCTACCCAAGCTTCTCTATAACTTGGGTCTTCCTCAAGGACTTTTTCATAGGTTTTGATAGCCGCTTCATAGTCCCCAGCCTGGCTCAGATTCAAAGCCTTTCCATACCATGCATTGGGATAGTCCGGCCTCAGCTCAAGAGCTTTTTCATAAGCTTTGATAGCTTCGTTATATCTTCCAACTTGGGAAAGGGAAAAAGCCATATTATTCCAGATATCTGGATCCTCGGAATTGATTTTGATAGCTTTGTCATAAAGCTCAAGAGCCTCCTCGTATTTTCCAAGGGTTTCAAGGACTTGAGCCTTATTGTTTAATAGATTTATGTTCTCTGGATCCTTTTCGATTGCTTTCTCAAAAGCCACAACTGCCTCATTAAGCCTGCCACACCTGAGAAGGTCAAGTCCGCATTCGTTAAGTTCGATTGCATGGACTTTGTCATTCACTTCCTGCTTATCTATATCCCCCGAGTCATTCAAAACATACATGTTTTCGGAAACCGGTTCTTCTTCAGATTTTTCTTCCCCGCCTTCTCTTCTGAAGGTTTCATCCTTTGGTTCGTCGGAACTCATATAACAATTTCCTGCTCTGCCTTTTATAATAGACCCACGGACTCTTAAGTACCCGCGTTCGTTATTTACTTAAATCTGTTGTTCGTTTATGATCTATACATCTGTCCTTTATAGCTTTTATAGCCTCTCCCCAAAAAATCCTGAAAGAAGTTTTCGAAAGGCAAACGGAGAACGAAAAAGTACGATCTACAAAGTTTAGAAAAAACGGCAGGTCCGAAGAAAATGGAAGAGATTGAGAAGAACAGGCACATAATCCAGAGAGATACAGAGTGGATTTGCCCTGGAATCCTAAAAGCTGTGCTTTTTGATATGGATAACACCCTTTTTGATTTCGTAGCCGCAAAACTGGAAGCTTGCAGGGAAATTATCTCTTTTATCGGGACGGAAAAAGGAGATACTGCTGAAGAGCCTTCGGAGCTATTTAGGTATTTCCTGAGAGGAACTTACGGTTTTGAGGATTATGAAAATATTCGAGATTACATGCAGGAAAGAAATCTTTTTACAATTAAGGGATACAGGAAGTGCTGTGAGATATATGAAAATGAAAAACTGCAAAATCTCGAGCTCTATCCAACTGTAACGGATACTCTTGGTAAGCTTAAGGAACTAGGCTTAAAACTTGTAATCATAACGGATGCAGATACGCATCATGCCTTGGCAAGACTCACGAGGGTCGGGCTTCTAAATTACTTTGATTTTGTCGTAGCTGCGGATATGACAGGCACAAAAAAGCCAGATCCTGCACATTTTCTTTTTGCACTTGAGACTCTAAAGATAAAACCAGAGGAGACCCTGGTAGTTGGAGATAGCATCAAAAGGGATATTGTACCTGCCCACAAACTTGGGTTTAAAACCGCATATGCTGCCTATGGAGACTGGAGACCTGGAGAAGTAACGGATAAGTGCTTTGATTTCAGGCTCAGTACATTTTCGGATATGTTGATATATCTTGGATCTAAGCAGGCGTGACCGCAAGCATTTTTTAAAAATGCTTGGGCACAAGCCTTTTGAGAAAAGGTTTGATCGCAACCTTTCCGGTGGAAAGCTTGACCAAAGGCCCTTTCCGACATGATCAATCGGCGCAACGGTTGTGGCTCAATGGTTGTGCTTAACTGAAAAACTAAGGCTTTGAGCAGACATGCCATTAAACCTGTAAACTAGAGATAAGAAGAAAAGAAAATTTTTGAAGAAAAGAAAGCTTTTGGCCGCCAATCTGGAAATTCTGAAAAAGAATTTTCAGCTAACGGCTTTTTCTGGCTCTGGGTCTTTGACATTTATGGAAATATCTGAAATCTGGTTACTTAAAGGAGATCGGAATATATCGGGTTTATATCGACTGCCCTTTCGTAGGCCTCCATTGCCTTCTGGTGTTTCTTGACCCTGTCGTACACAATACCTTTACCAATCCAGGCTTTTGTAAAACTTGGATTAATATCAATAGCTCTCTCAAAAGCCTGAAGCGCCTCGTTGTATTTTTCTAGGTCTCTTAAGGCAATTCCCTTATTATACCAGAATCGGGCATTATCGGGATTTGTTTTTATCTTGGTGTCAAAAACCTCCACGGCTTTTTCGATATAAAGTCTTGCCTCATCATGCTTTCCAAGCCAGCGGAGAGCCACACCCTTGTTATAAAGGGCTTTCCCATTTGCAGGGTTTAATTCAAGAGCCCTGTTAAAAGCACTAATCGCTTCTTCATAACTCTCTATCTTGCAGAGACCCATACCTTTCTTACACCATTCGCTTGCGCTCATAGAGCTCATATCGTAATTCTTTTCATAAAGGCGGATAGCCTTCTCAAAATCATCCATAGCGTCTTCGTATGCCTTCATTTCCCTCAGTGCCATTCCCCGCCTGTACCAGACCTCAGGGTCTTCAGGAGCGAGATATATAGCCCGGGAATGTGCATCCAGAGCTTCTCTATACTGCATAAGGCCTATAAGCAGTTCCGCTTTGGAGTACCAGGTCTTCGCATCGGCAGGATTAATCTGAAGGGATCTATTAAAGGCCTCAAGAGCTTCATCATATCTGAAAAGGCTTTTCAGCACCATCCCTTTGTTAAACAGGATTTTTGCATTGTCAGGGCTTATTTCCAGAGCTTTGTTGTATGCATCCAGAGCTTCTACAAATCGCCTAAGTTCATGGAGTGCAACACCTTTATTGTACCACTCGTTCGAAGTCATCACTCAACCACACCTTTTTTCGATCACGCTTTTCCACCGTTTATCGCATCTACTCTAGCAACAATAATATATGCCGTCAGAGCGTTAAATCAATTTTGTACTTTAGCTCCGTACCAAAAATAAGGACATATTTACAGTTATACACGATAATTTGCGTTTTGAGGACATAGTTACGGTTACAATGATAACTTATGTTTTGCTCTTTTTTAAGGATTTTGAAATATTCCTATACTTTATTATTTTAAAAATAATGTTTTTGAGGCATGGCCAATAATTAGATAAACTAAAACAACTTAATGTCATGTTTTTTCAATTTTTTACTCAGTTTCATAAAATATATCTATTTTAGCCTCAAATTTTCCTGCCTTTCTTCTATTTTTACCGACAATTTTGCCCTGACACGGAGAATAGTGCCCCATAAAATAAAATATTAAAGGTTCAGTAAGTATAATCTCGACGAAAATCGAGTTTCCATCCTCTCACGGCCTGTCAAAAGTCTTATTATTAACTTTTCGCATTAAGGAATTGAAAATTTTTCTGATATAAGGAGACTTAGATTAGGACCAAATCCCTATATTAGGACTGAGTTCATCTCCTCACAACTTTTCATCTCCTAAAAACTTATTGTAATGATCTTTTTGTAAATAATAGGTAGGGAGATCTCGGGTATCTCAATGAACAGAAAAAATTAATTACAGATTTTAACGGTTCGTAATGTGAGGACATTTAATAAGACGTTTAGTAAATACCCTTAATAAAGAGGTCTAAGAACATTCTAACATGTCCAAAATGGTTGAAAAATTTCAAAGGGATGCCCTAAAAAGATCTTTTAGAGCAGTCTTTCCAGTTTGCAAAGTTTTAGAGTAAAAAGAGTTTTTCGAGATACGGAGGCCTTAGGATTATATATAAGCACGTCTTAAAATCATTCCCACTCTGGCTCGCAGTTCCACTGGATTAAAAGGTGTTGTAATATAATCGTCAACTCCAGATTCAAAAGCTTCTACCCTGTTTTTCACTCCGCCTCTTTCACTAAGCACCATTACCGGCATCCACCAGTACCTTGAACTGGTTCTAAGCTGTTTGCAGATTTTAAAACCTTCAAGATCTGCAAGCCCAGTGTCCAGCAGGACAAGGTCGGGTTTTTCAGTTTTTATGGCTTCAAGCGCGGGAAAGCTTCCAAGGACTTTGACAACGTTATAGTTTTCAGCTTCAAGTGTTGCCTTAATATTGAAGGTACTGCTCCCATTGCCCATGATCAGGATTTTCTGCCTTGTGTCCTTAAGATTTGCAATACGAGCCTTTACCAGTTCCTCCGGAACTGAAAGACTGGAAGCAATATCACTATCACTTATTTCAGGCTGCGCTTCAATTAATTTCAAAATCTCATGATCAAGATTTTTGTTATTCATCACCCTCCATCACCATACAGTATACATTTTATTAGATCTTAAACATTTCTGAAATTTTTTCAAATAAACGATACTTTAAACTTATCACAGTAGACAGGGACAGAGTTATCTAAATATTTAGAAGAATTTTTATTGATCGTCGGCTTACCCAATAAGGAGATAAGTTTATAACCGTAAATAGCAAGTTAATATTGGAAATAAGAATCACTTACGGAGAACAGCCACCTCTGGGATGATATAAATGGATGCCATGGAAAGAATCTTTGGAAAAACTGCACAGATGACAGTCCTTAAGAATCTGATTGAACACCAGAATGAATCGACCTACCTTTCAGGGATAGCTGAAGAAACTGGTCTATCTCACTCCAGCGTATCAAGGGTTATTACCCCTCTGATTGCATCGGGCATTGTTATAGAAAAGCCTCTGGGAAAGCAAATCCGGACTTTCCAGCTGAACATGGACAACGAGGCAACAAGGCTAATCATAGATTTCTACAATAAGATCAACCAGATACTGGAATAAGCCTAAAATAGGGAACGCAAAAAATGAAAATAAGAGCAGAACAGGCTTACTGGCCAGTCTTTTAGAATTTATGGACAATTTATAATTTTGAACAATTAAACTTTAAGGCGATTTCAGTCGGGAGATCTTGATTTGAATAATTCTTCCGGTAACCTGTTTCAGGCAACTTTAGCCAGAAACCCTTGATTTAGATAGCTCTCATGTAGTCTCTTTTTTGAAGCTCTCGATGTACACATTTGCAGCAGTAGCTGCCAGTGCCCCATCTCTAACGGCTGCTACAAGCTGCCAGATCGGAGTATCACGGCAGTCTCCTACAGCGTAAATCCCCTTCTTTGAGGTCTCAAGGAAGCGATCTGTCCTGATAAAACCTTCCTCATCCTTGTCCACATCAATGATTTCAGTGTTTGGATGAATGCCCACGTAAATAAAAACACCGTCTGTAGCAAGTTCGTGCTGTTCTCCGCTTTTGAGATCCTTAAAGATTATTTTTTCAACTCTTCGAATTCCTCCGCTACTTCCTACGACCTCAAGAATGTCAGCATTGAAAATGAATGCAATATTCGGAGTTGCAAAAGCCCTGTCCTGAAGAACTTTTACAGCTCTCAACCGGTCTCTCCTGTGAATAAGATATACCTTCCTAGCAATCTTTGAGAGAAGAAGGGCATCTGTAACTGCTGAGTTGCCGCCTCCGACCACTACAACAGTTTTGTTTTTAAAAAAAGGTCCGTCACATATAGCACAATAGGAAACACCTTTACTGATAAGTTCTTCTTCTCCAGGTACGTTCAGATGCTTGGGATTTGCACCTGTAGCAATTATGACAGCTCTTGATTCAAGATCCCCACTATCCGTGGAGATGATTTTCTTTTCCCCTTCAGCGCGGACAGAGAGAACTTCAGTTATCTTTGTTTCTACCCCGACAGCCTGAGCATGAGCCTTATATTTTTCCATTAACTCAAGCCCTGAGATAGCTGGAAAACCAGGATAATTTTCCACTATATCTGCAAGTGCAATCTGACCGCTAATTTCGCTTCTTTCAAGAATCAGAGTATTAAGTCCGAAGCGTGTGGCATAAATACCGGCTGCGAGCCCTGCAGGCCCTCCTCCTATGATTATAAGGTCGTACATACATACCTCCTGAATCCAGAAAAATAGTTTTGGAAAAAAATTATTTTTTAGGATTAACTCAGCTAATACGGGATATAGCATCGGCTTTCTTCGGAAGGCCTGTAAAAGCTACCTCCCCATCAATAATAGTCGTAGGAACCCCAACTATACCGTATTTATCTATCAGTGCCTGGCCCTCCGGAGTTTCCACATCTATTTCCTCGTATTCAAAATCATACTCGGATTTCAGATCTTTCCAGAGTCTACGAGTTGCTGGACAGGCAGTACACCAGCTAGCATGAACAAGCGTAACTTTAACCATGATAAAACCCCTCTAAAAACCTACAGTCGTAAGGCCATTGTAGTATTGATCTTCATATATAAATAAGTTAAGCGTACCCGCAAATCAGGAAAATAGAAGGTTATTATTACTTAGATCTATCCAAAGAAAAAGCTTTAAACCAACAGGACTCTTAAAGCGGACTATGCTAACATTTATAGGTCTGGGTCTTTTTGATGAATATGATATTTCTTTAAAAGGACTTGAGGCTGTTAAGGAAGCTGATCTGGTTTACGCAGAGTTCTATACATCCTATCTAATGGGCACGAACCTTGAAAAAATGGAGAAACTCTATGGAAAGAAGGTCTTTTTGCTTTCTAGAGAGGATGTGGAGCAGCATCCTGACTGGCTCAACGAGGCAAGAGACAGAAAGCTTTGCTTCCTGACTGGTGGAGATACAATGGTCTCCACAACCCACATAGATTTGCGCCTGAGGGCTCAAAAACTGGGAATAGAGACCCGTCTGATTCATGGCGCTTCCATTGCCTCGGCGGTCTCGGGACTTACAGGGCTGCAAAACTACCGCTTCGGGAAATCCGCAAGTATTCCTCATCCCTATAAAAGCAGGAGAGGCACAAGAGTAATCTCGGAAACTCCTTATGACATTATAAAACAAAATCTGGAACTGGGCCTGCATACTCTGGTGTTCCTGGATATAGATAAGGAGAAAGGCTACATGACTGTAAATACTGCACTTGAGCTTCTCCTGGAAGTCGAAGAAAAGAGAAAAGAAGGGGTTATGCACGGAGCTGCTGCAGTGGGAATAGCAAGGGCGGGCTCGGAAAACCCAGTCGTAAAGGCAGATTATGCAGAAAACCTGAAGGACTTTGATTTTGGGAAGCCTCTCCACATCCTTGTAATTCCCGGAAAACTGCACTTTCTTGAAGCTGAAGCGCTTGTGAAACTTGCAGGAGGCCCAATAGGATTTATGAACGAAGTGGAGTAAAGACAAGAGATTAATATTTGATAAAACGCCCTTCAGTGATATGATGCCTGCCGATCTGAATGAGAAAGTCCGAAGATACGAAGATATGTTAAAAAGAGCACTCCAGAAAGCAAAATATGCTCCAATTCAAGGATCTCATATGTACGCCGTTGCAAAGGACTATTATACAATGGCAGAAGCCTATTATAAAGACGGAATGTATTTTCTGGAGAATAGAGACCCTGTAAATGCTCTTGCTTCCTTCAGCTATGGGCATGCCTGGCTCGATGCAGGAGCAAAGCTTGGGGTTTTTGCAGTAGATGATGAGACCCTTTTTACTATATAAAAGAGGAAAATGAGGCTGAAAGAGGAAGCAAATCTAAATGCCTGAACTTTGATCCCAGGGAGAAAGCATAGATTCCTCAATTGGAAGGATTAAAACTGCAGAACTAAATATTAAAAACTTAACTGAAAAGCCATATAAAAATAAACGTAATACATTCTATTTGAAGCAGAAACAATTTATATACTTTATTCTATTCTTTAGATTCTGTAAAAAGGCTTTTACTATAGGAAATCTCCTTAAAAATGTATATTTAATAATTATGGTGGACGATAATGAAAAACTTCCATGTGGTACTTGAAGCAGCTTGGTTGGTTAGAGATGTAAAGACGGCTGATGACGCTATAGGAGTCGCAATTTCAGAAGCTGGAAAACGACTGAACCCTAAATTGGATTTTGTAGAGGTTGACGTGGGAACTACATCCTGTCCGGTGTGTGGTGAGCCTTTTAGCAGTGTTTTTATAGCAGCAAACACTGCTCTTGTAGGCCTCATTTTTGAGATGAAGGTTTTTGATGCTGAGTCTGCCGAACATGCGGAAAGGATCGCAAAATCCGTTATAGGTAAATCTCTCAGAGACGTTCCTTTGACAGTTGTTGAAGTTACTGAATTCGAAAGATCAGCCGAGAAAGGCGAACAGCAGCAGAAGAGTAAAACAGGCAAATAACAGATTTTTCCCAAAACCTGTTAGTAGGAACGGAATACGGCACAATGCTGCGGCTAGTTCTGTCTCTGGTTTTTGTTCAGGCCTAATGTGATGAGGTTCGCGGTTGAAAAGAGACCTCTGATGAGGAAAGAGCACTCACCATTGATTGAAGTCAGCAGAAAAGCAAGTTTTATCTCTCCTGCAAGCTTGATTTTTGAAGTCATTCCTGGCCCAAAGACCCAGGCGTTTTACAATCCACGAAAAAAGAGGACACTACATGGATAGACTGATTTCTATCGTAGGGCATACTGCCCTTGATTACATTGTAGATGTTGAAAAAATCGCAGGAAAAAACGAATCGTCTCCTGTAATTGATTATGAAGAATACCCTGGAGGAGGAGCTGCCAACATTGCGATTGCCATTGCAAAGATGGGGGGAAAGAGCCAGCTAATTTCTCCTGTTGGTACGGATTTTGTAAGTTCAGGATATGAAAAACTCCTTACAGAAGCAAACGTTGACCTTTCTCGCCTTTACGAAATTGAGGACCGGAAGATTTCCAAAGCGTTTATTTTCACGGACAGGGAAGACAACCAGACAACGTATTTTTACTGGGGAGCTTCTTCAAAATTCAAAGAATTGGA
>JAMXLQ010000268.1 GCA_024280975.1 Methanosarcina sp. | reverse complement strand
AATGTGCTCATTCCGGCAATGGCTCCTCTTAAACCATCCACGCCATAGGTAAGGGGATCAATTCTGCTTATGAAATAAATGGCCGAAGGCAGGTTTTCAAGGGGAAAGAGTGCACCGGACAGGAAGAATATTGGCATGATCAGGAAGTTCATAATGAGCTGGAAGCCATGCATATCTGTCATTTTTGAAGCTATGGCGAGACCGAGACCCGTAAAAAAGATGGCTATCAGGAACATAAAAGCCAGTCCGAGCACAAGACCTGCAAGGCTCGGGATCCTGAACCCGAGTACATAGGTAAGGCTCAGCACAATAAGGCCCTGGATCATGGCTATAGATGCGCCTCCTAGGGTTTTTCCTATCATGATTTCTGCCCTTGAAATCGGAGCTACCATAGTTTCTTTGAGAAAACCGAATTGCCTGTCCCATATAACCTCAAGCCCCGAAAAAACAGCAGTAAAGAGAATTGACATCGCGACGATCCCTGGTGCAAGAAAGTCCAAGTAGTTTGCCCCTCCGTTTGCCCTGGTATACATTGGGCCGAACCCAAAACCGAATGTCACAAGAAAGAGCAGGGGCTGCCCGAGAGAACCCAGCAGCCTGGCTTTGGAACGCCAGTAATGTTTTAGTTGCCTGAGCCAGAGGATATAGATTACCTCGATCAATGCCTATTCCTCCTTCTCATGCCCCGTATCGTTCGCATTTTATTTCCAGATCCGTTATTATCATCTCTTATGTCCCTGCCTGTCAACTTCAGAAAAGCCTCTTCTAAGGATTCAGTTTCTGTCCGTTTCTTTATTTCTTCAACAGTGCCGGATTCTATAATCTTTCCATGGTCAATGATCGCGATCTGGTCTGCAATCGCTTCGGCTTCTTCCATGTAATGTGTAGTTAGAAATATTGTCATTCCTCTTTCTTCGTTAAGGCTTCTGATGTGGCTCCAAATAGAATTTCGGGTCTGAGGATCAAGGCCCACCGTGGGTTCGTCAAGGAAAAGGATTTTTGGGTAGTGAACGAGCGCACGCGCAATCTCAAGCCTGCGCTTCATGCCGCCTGAATAGTTTTTAACATAGTCTTCTCGCCTGTCCCAGAGCCCAACAATTTCCAGGGCTTTTTTAATTCTTTCATCCCTTTCTGTTTTGGGCACTTTGTAGATGACTGCATGATAGACAATATTCTCGTAAGCTGTCAGCTCGTCATCAAGGCTGTGATCCTGAAAGACTATTCCGAAAGACGCACGAGCCTTATCCTGTTCTTTAAGCACATTGAAACCGTTAATGCTTATTTCCCCAGATGTTGGCTTCAGGACAGTTGTAAGCATTTTAATTGTTGTGGATTTGCCTGCTCCATTTGGGCCGAGGAAAGCAAAGATCGAACCGGTTTCAACATTGAAGCTGATATTTTTTACAGCCGTAAAATCATCAAATTTCTTTGTGAGAGATTGAACTGAGAGTATATTTTGCATGGGTGAACCTGAAATTATTTTTTAATGAGGAAGGGGGTAAATAACAGAATTTATTCTGTCAAATTTCTTCTATTAGAACTCTCCCAATTCCTATTGGTTCGGGGAGAGTTCTGCAAAAGTTTTGCAGGAAAGAAGTATCTTTTTAGAGAGTTCTTCTATTGATTCTTCTATTATCCAGAGAGGAATAGACACTTATAAATTCTATTATAAATCAATTCTGAATTTTATTCTGTAACGCTTATCATCCTATTACTCGATATTTATGACTTCAACATTTATAAATTTCATTGTACGAGTCACATAATTCTTTCTATGGCCTAATATATTTTACATAAATTTACGGTTCTATATGGAAATTACATCTCAATTATAAATAATCTGCTATTTTTGTAGTCTCATCTTATAAATTTGCTGTCTACATCTGAATCTTTTTGAAATTCTTTAAGACCATCCTTTTATTAATCTGTAAAATCATCTCTCAAATTGATCTATCTTCCTCTGTTCGGTCTATAATTAGTCTATTACTAGTTTTCCTTCTTCAGCAGATTATTCAGTCTAATTGTTCAGTTTGCTAAGTTATCTATAAAATTAGTCTGTGAATTAGTTCCCACCTCTTCGCCAATGCTTTTCTCTGACTTTTTAGCTATTTTTAACAAATAAACAGAAACTCTGATCTTTTTTAAGAGGGAAAGAACTTTAATCTTTGAAGAAATATTTTATCAGATACATATAACTAGGTTGATTTATTATTTCTGAATGAAAGGACAGCTATGTTATGTCTCTATATTCTTTACTCCGGCCACCATTAAAATTTTCGTATAATATACAGATTTATTTGACCTGCAGATGTTAACCTGCAAGTTCCTTTAATCTAATCCGATTTCTATTTAATGTAGATTTATTATTATCATTTAAGAGAGGTTTAATTACAATTTGACTCAGATTTAATAATTTGTTTAAACGCACTTAACTTCGGTGCATTACTATAATCGAAAGACGTAATTCAACATCTCAATCATACTCGGGAGTAGTAATCAATGAAACGAAAGTGGGAACGGGATCTGGGACTTCAGGGACGGATGATTTTCACAATGTTTCTTCTGGCAGCAGTTTACCTTTTTTTTCTGGTATTTCTTTCGTATAATGGGACTCCACCAGTAGCTATGATGTTGTTTGTAGGCTCTTTCATGGCCATCCAGTATTTTTACTCGGATAAACTGGTGCTCTGGTCAACAGGAGCGCATGTTGTCTCTGAAAGCGAAGCCCCGCGACTACATGGAATGATTACCAGGCTATGCGCAATAGCTGACCTCCCAAAACCGAAGGTGGCAATTGTCAGAACTGACGTTCCAAACGCTTTTGCAACAGGCAGGAACCAGAACAATGCTGTTGTTGCAGTTACGACAGGAATTCTGGACAAACTCTCTGCAGCCGAACTCGAAGCAGTGCTTGCTCACGAACTTACCCACGTCAAAAACAGAGATATGGCTATCATGACAATTGCCAGTTTTATCTCAACCCTGGCTTTCTACTTTGTCCGTAACATCCTTTACTTTGGAAACATGGGTGGAGACAGAAGAAGAGAAGGTGGAGGCATTTTACTTGTCTGGTTAGTTTCAATTGCGGTATGGATTATCAGTTTCGTACTGACTCGAGCCCTTTCCCGCTACAGAGAGTATGCCGCAGATAGGGGCTCAGCCATTATTACCGGACAGCCTTCTGACCTTGCATCTGCTCTCATGAAGATAAGCGGGATTATGTCCAGGGTTCCGAGTGAAGATCTCAGGACAGTAGAAGGAATGAATGCCTTTTTCATCATCCCTGCAATTTCAGGTTCTTCCATAATGAATATTTTTTCCACCCACCCATCTGTGGAAAAAAGAATAGCCAAGCTTGAAAAAATGCAGCAGGATATGGCTTAAGCAGTCATAAATAATAGCACCCGATAGACAGCATAAATGGGAAAATAAATTAACAGAGTATAAGTTACAAGTATAATTAGCAGAATCTAAGTTACAAATATAATTACAAAGTATCAATCTGTAAGCTATGCATTAATAGCATAGACTGGCAATATATAAGTCAAATGAGGAAAAACTAAATGAATCTCCGGAATTTTGTGGACGCACTTCTCGGAAGAAGCAGGCTTCCGAAAGCAAAAACCGAAAAGCTCTTCGCAATTTCCACAGCAAGCATTACTCTGGAAAGTAACCTGGACCTAAAACCGTCAGGAGCCGCTGGAATTTGCTTTAAGCCAATAGGTACTTCAGCATACGAATCTGCGCGAAAGGAGATTCAGGAACTTTTGGAATACAGCTCTAAAGAAACAAATACCGAATTCAGGCTTGAAAAAGATGAGTTTAACTTCCTGTGGGCTATCTTTAAAGACCCGGATTTTGAAGACCTTGTTGCAAATATTCACCTTGTGAGTGAAACCCTTGAAGAACATGGCTTTGGTGAACAGCTTCTCTGTGCTATTTACAGGTTTGACAGCGAACCCGAAGCCGGAAAATCCGGCACTGGGAAAGCCGTTTACTGGATATACAATTTTAAGCAGGGAACTTATTACCCTTTTATCCCACTTTCCGGCAAGCAAAGGGACAACCCGTTTGAATTCAGGTTAAGGGCGGAGATGGAAAGGGAAATGCCGATAGAAAAGAATGTAGAAAAGTGGTACCCTCTTTGGGGAATTCCGTTCTAAAAGACTGCTATACCTTTCGATTGAAATAGTTCAGTTTTTAATCGGATTCCCTTAGTTGGATTCATTTTTAATCGAATTTACTTAGTTCGTTCATTTTTTATTGGGTTCAATTAATTTGGTTCTTTTTTGTTGAATTCACTAATTTAGTCCATTTTAATCAAGTTCAAGTTAAATCCTTCGCCTTTAAGTTCTTCCATCAGCTCTTTTGAGTACTGGGGCACCGAACCCGGTTTAGATGCAACGTACGTTCCAAGAATGCAGGCAACTGAAGCTGCTTTTGAAACTCTGTATCCTGAGAGGCAGGTATAAAGGAAACCTGCGGAAAAAGCGTCCCCAGCTCCGACGGTATCCGCAACC
>JAMXLQ010000267.1 GCA_024280975.1 Methanosarcina sp. | reverse complement strand
TTCTCTTTTCTTTCATCAACTGAACAGATCTTACGATAATGGTCACCCAATTCTATAGAATAATCTAGTAAATTGCAGTTTTGATTTCTTTGCAGGTTCTCCATAGCATTCACTGCACTAATAGATTCAGATGAAAACATAGTGAAGTTATAACAAACATATTCTAAAACGTTTGCGTTATGAAACAATAAAAAAGTAGTGAATAAGGAAATATTTATAAAAATCAAGATATGTTTGGCAGTTTGTACAAGAACAAATTAACTGATTCTTTTAATATGTAAAACACTCTATGCTCTTTTTATGAAAAAATGCCGCAACTAATAGACAAAATTAATTTTCGTTTCAGAAATAAAAAACGATTATATTTTTTCAGAAAGGCTAGGTATGAAGCGCTGAGGGGGAGATTCGAACTCCCGTAGCGCGAAGCGCTACCGGTTTTCAAGACCGGCGCCGTAGTCCGCTGGGCTACCTCAGCAGGTTGAATGAATAGTTTTTGCTTCCAGAAGAGGAATAGTACAGATTTCCCTGAGATTCCGGGAAGCGTATACAAGAAACCCGATTATGGTATATAAAATTTGCGAAGAGAACGAGCTCTTCGCTTCTCTAAATTCTAAGGCTGAACTCAGACTTCCGGTTCTGAGGGTTCCTCGGGTTCGGGTTCTGTCTCAGGCTCGGCTTCAGGCTCGGCTTCAGGTTCGGCTTTAACTTCGGGCTCAGCTGTGACTTTTTCAATGAACTGGACTTCCTTAAGGCCAGCGTACTTGAAGAGTTCGGATGCTACCCTATTCTTTGCCATGAGCCAGCGCTGATTGAAGGTCAGACCCGTGGGGGTATAGATCTTTGCAACGCCGCCAGCAGTCTCAACTTCCAGGTTCCTGAGGCCGGTATAAAGAGCTAGCAGGCCCTGAATTTTCTCAACGTCATTCTCAAGGAGTTTTTCAATTGTGTATTCATAGGTAACGGTCTTGTCTGCAAGAGGGCTATTAAAGTCCACAGTGACCCTGCGACCTATGACTCTGCTGACAACTCCTCTTCTGCCGTCAATCTCAACAGCAAGGCCAGGGTGAACATTTCGGTCTTTCAGTTTAGTAATGGAAATGGTTTCTATAAGTTTGGGGTTGCCCAAGCCAAATGCCTTTTCCGGAGGGATCACAACGGTTCCGCTATAACCGACTTCTTTTCCTTCGAGATCTTCATCAAGGCCTTCAATAGTATGACCTGCCCCGACAATAACAACGTCTCCGCCGTAAAGTCCATTAGGATTAAAGACATCTTCTTTTTTTGCAAGTTCTTCGTCTGTTGTGTCGAAAATCCTGCCATCTTCGAACTTACCTGTGTAGTTCAATTTTACGAAATCGCCTTTCTGGATTACCATTATTTTCAACTCTTTTATTAAATTAACTAACTTGATAAGCAAGAAAATTATTCATTGTCAGCTAATTCAGCGTAAATGTGTTTCACGCTATAGAACTCTGCCTTTAATAAGCTTTTTGGGAATATGCAGGTTACTACCGAGCTTACGGACAGTATTAGAAAATTTATATTTTGGAAAATTTCTATTAAATCAGTATTGGGTACCCTTGAGATATTTCTTATTTGCCTATTGGCTTAAAAATAAGTGGACAAAACTATTTTATTTTATATCAATGGTGATTCCAATCTTTTGCAAGAATACTCTATTCCTGCAAATTGCCCGGATAAAAGCAAAGATTCCGGCAAGAAAATTCCGATCTCTGTATTTTAAATCTGATATATTTCTAAGTTTAACGTACTTTCTCATATTTCATATGTCTTTCGATTACTATTTATGCCACTAAATTACAATAAAATATTAGAATATAATTTTGGAAATAATAGTGGGGAATTCGGGAATATAACATAATCTTTTTCCATTTAGTATCCCGTTGCATTTTCGCTCGCAGAATGTGTAGAAAGGGTATCTAACAGAAGATTTTCGTTTTCAGGAGGGTATATGGAAAAGAAGCTTATGAGAATAGGGATCTCCCTGCCCGGGGAACTTCTAGATCAATTTGACAAAATTCTTCTCAAGAGAGGTTACTCTTCTCGATCTGAGGGAATAAGGGATGCCATCAGAACATATAACCAGCATTATGGGTGGATGCAGCAGATTAGGGGTAAAAGAGCTGCAACTATTTCTATTGTATATGATTGCTCAAAAAAAGGGATATCAAGCACCCTGGCAAAAATTCAGCATGAGAATATGGATCTGATAAACTCTTCAGTACGTTTCCATATTGATCCTGATTCATGTTTTGAAGTGATAGTTCTGAATGGCGAAGGGGAGAAAATCGTAGAGCTGGCTGAGAATATTCTAAGTTTAAAGGGAGTCAAGCACTCCATATTAACAACCGTTCCTATAGAGAAGAATAAAAATCGGACTTAAAAGCTCTCTAATCCTGGAACGGTTCGAAATCCGCTTATCCTCAATTTCAAAACTGGTCTGCATGGATCTAACTAAAGTTCAGGTTACATTAACTTTGTATTTGATAAATTTCGAGAGATTAATACAGGATATCGTGGTTACTCTGCATATAAGGAAATGGAAACAGGTGAAGAAAGAAAATGTTGTATCCATAGAGGACTCCATGCTTCCTGAGATTATCCGAATTCAGTCCGAAGGCTTTGAAAATAACAGCCATAATGGTATTAAACGATATTTAGAAAGGATGAAAAAAATTTTTACGTTATTAAAAGCCATGACCTAGTTGTAGGCTACTGCACATATTACATAAAGCCTATCGTATCTATAAAGGGCTTTAAGAAAAAATCGGTGATTTATTCAATTTCAGTAGGCAGGAGTCTTAGAAGAAAAGGATATGGTGAGAAGTTGCCAAAAGAAAGTATCAAAGAAATGAGGTTAAACGGAGTATCCTCGATTCTCTTATGTAAACACAAAAAATCTTCCTGCCAGAAGGTTGTATGAAAAAAATAGGCTTTAGAACGACGGCCGAAATAAAAGATACTTGTACCCGAAAGAAACGTGTTATGAAATGGAACTAAGAATTCTTTAATTCACATCTTTCCCTCATTCCTTTATCTCTATAGCTCTTACAAGTGTCTCCTGAGCTTCTTACTACAAACCTTTAAAGCTCGTCTTAAAACTATTCTCTTTGTTAACTCAAGGTATTTCTCTATTTTTAACTGATTGGCTATCTAAAATCGCCTCACCATATTCTGTTCCCCGACTACATACAGTTCTCAGTTTCGATCGGGAAAACCTCAGAGAATATGAATGTGAGGCTTAATTAGTTCCCACTCTTTGTCGGACAAGTCACTAGGATAAAGAAGTCCTCTAGATAGCTTTTGTATTGACGAGCAACGTTGAAGAGCAACAAGTTAAAAAGAGTCTAATCTCAAAGCAGCTTCAATCATAAACAAAATTTTCCCATAGTAAAAACGATTTTATTCAAACGCTCCTTTTGTAGATGATGACCTGTTTTACTTAGTTTTTTCCTTTTGAGGCACTATCTGGTAAGTTTTTGTTAAAAGATATATTTAAATAAAAATCGCACTCTCTAAGTCCTATATAATTCTTATCTGTAGGGAACCTCTGTTACTTGTAAGGTAGTAAGTCTCTAATTGCTTGAATTTTTAAAACTTCTCAAAGATAACTTCACCAATGGCCTTAATTAATAGTGATTTTCATGGGTAGTACAAAAATTTACATTCTACCGTTTAGGTATTTAGTGAGCTTTAAAAAGCTGCTGAGATATACCGCAGGCAGTCGATTGATAAAACAATGGAAACCGATAGAGAAAGAAGAGATTGTTTCTATAGAGGATTCTATGCTTCCCGAAGTTCTTAGAATCCAGGCCGAAGGTTTTGAAAAGGGAAATCCGGAAGTACTTGTAAAGTATTCGAAGAGTTTCAGAGATATTTTTTATGTTATCAAAAGCAAGGATAAAATCGTAGGCTACTGCATCTATTACCTGAAACCCGTACTTTCTCTCAAAGGCTTTGAGAAACAATCTGTAATATCTTCAATTGCAACTGATAAAAATTTCAGAGGCCAGGGGTTTGCTGAGAGATTATTAAGGAGCAGTATCAAAGAGATGAAGGTAAATGGAATCTCATCCGTTCTCTTATATGTCAACATAAATAACCTTCCTGCGATACAATTGTATAAAAAAATAGGCTTTCGGGAAATTAAACAGGTAGAAAACATATGTGGCCAAAAAGAGAGATGTTATGAGCTGGAATTGAGGCTTGTTTGAGGTTTCTCCTTCTAAGACTTACTTTTTGACGTATTTCCTGCTACAGTTCAAGCCAATTTTATTTTTTAAGACATAATTAAAATATATCTCGGATTCACACTTTAATGTGCCTGTAATTAATATCCTTATATTTCTTGGCGGACTCATGTTACTCGTAAAAGGAGCAGATCTTTTTTATTGACCTCGTCTATAATTGCGAGAA
>JAMXLQ010000266.1 GCA_024280975.1 Methanosarcina sp. | reverse complement strand
TCCTACCGCAGCCTGCTTAAGCCAGATTCCCCGAGTTTTTCCGAAAGTCGAAATAAGATCAATAACATCATGTCCAGCAAGATTTCTTATTGTGACTATTCCCATTTCTTGCAGTTTTCCTGCAGTTACATTCCCTATTCCCCAGAGCTTGGACACTTTGAGAGGCCAGAGAAAACTCTCTATTTCATCCGGATTTATAACTGTAATCCCATCAGGTTTCTGTACAGAGGAAGCCATCTTGGCAATAAGTTTATTTGGGCCTATACCCACAGAACAAGTCAACTTCTCCTTATCTCTTATCTCATTCTTAATCTGGGTTCCGATCTCAAAACCTAGCTTAAAATCTCCATCTGTCTTCTCGGTAATTTCCAGGAACGCTTCATCTATGCTGATCTGTTCAAACGCATCTCCGGTCTCCCTGGCATCCGCATAACTCCTGAGAATTTCCATAACCCGATCCGAGACCGAAGTGTAGAAATCCTTTCGGACAGGCAGAAAAACAGCTTCAGGGTTCAGTTTTTTTGCCTTCGAACAGGCCATCCCTGCCCTGATTCCGGATTCTCGCGCAGTATAATTGCAGGTACTTACAGCTCCACTTAGCTCGCTTCTTCCGGAGAGCATGCAAACCACAACGGCTTTTCCCTGAAGTTCAGGTTTTTCCCGTTCTTCAATGGCTGCATAAAAATAGTCCATGTCCACATGGAGAACAACGCGCTGCATCGAAAAAAATAGGTTGGGAAGATTTGTATAATTATCTCTTCCAAACTTCATAAACAGAAAAGTACAAACCATAACACATAAAAAAGATAACTTCATTAGTAGTAACACTATTTTGAAAAAAGTTAGTTTGCAGTCGTTATATGTGATTTTCATACAGGACGTTTTCAGTATGAGCATTTCGAATTCCCCACCTAACTCCGAAGAAGCAGCAACTTTCCCAAAAGAAATAGCCAGCAGGGAGAGCCAGAAATCCGAAAAAGGTTTCGAGAGATTGGGCTCGATCTCCGAGAGAAGTGGCATTCCTGTACTGGAAGTCAGAGATCTCTGCCATAGATATCCTCACCTTGATTCAAATGCCCTCGATAAAATCAACCTCAAAGTGTTCAAGGGAGAGAGAGTTGCAGTGCTTGGGGCTAACGGAGCAGGAAAATCTACTTTGTTCAAGCACCTCAATGGAATTCTACGCCCTCTTTCAGGGGAAGTCCTGATAAAGGGGGAAAAAGTGACTAAAAAAAATGTTCGGACTTGTAGGGAAACAGTAGGAATCGTCTTCCAGGATCCTGATGACCAGGTGCTTTCACCGAGTGTTGAAGAGGATATTGCTTTTGGGCCGATTAATATGGGTTTGTCCAGAAGCGAGGTTGAAACCAGGGTTAAAGAAGCCCTTGAGATGGTTGGACTTACAGGTTTTGAGGAAAGAGCCCCGCATCATTTGAGTGGAGGGCAGAAGAAACTTGTGGCAATTGCAGGCATCCTTGCCATGCGCCCTGAAGTTATAGTTCTTGATGAGCCAACCGCTGGTCTTGATCCTCTTAGTTCCACTCGCGTTCTTGAGTTAATTATGAAGATGAACAGGGAACTTGGAATTACCCTGCTCCTTTCCACTCATGATGTGGATGTTGTTCCTTATTTTGCTGAAAGGGTTTTTGTTCTCCATCATGGAAGACTTGAAGCCGATGGGAGTCCGGACGAGATCTTCAGTGATCCCGAACTCTTGAGGAAAGCTCACCTTAGACTTCCGAGAGTAGCTGAGGTGTTCGAAATGCTCCAGCAAAAAGGACTCGATGTAAACATACAGATAACAGCCGAAGCAGCCAGAGATGAAATCCTGAGGATCATCGGCTCTAGAGATCAGAAGGTAGGAATGAAGTGAAATCCAGGGAAAAATTTTCCGCACAGGAGAACTTTTAATGGTAACCCTTACGGATATTGAACGTGAATCATATAAAGATAGTCCAATACACAGGCTTGACCCCAGAGTAAAATTACTCTTTGCACTTGCGATAATCGTTTATGTGGTTAGCCTTCCCAGGATTCACGAAAAAAATATGATCCGCCTTTTTGCCATAGAAGTTTATTTGCTACTTCTGGTGCTCGCTGCCGGGCTTGACTTAAGATACTTTTTCCTTCGCATTCTCGCGATTTTACCATTCGGGCTCGGAATTGCTCTTATCCAGCCTTTCTTGAGACCTTCCTTTATAGGAAATTATACTCCTTATCCTCTTGACCTGCCTCTCGGACTCAGCATAACATATGAGGGATTTGCCTTCGGAAGCACATTGCTTGCGAAATTTTTGGTATGCATAACAGTCATAATCCTGCTTTCTTCTACCACGCGGCTCAGGGATATGGTTGCAGCAGCAGACAGAATAGGTATCCCAAGAGAATTCACTTTGCTCCTCAGTATGACGGTACGCTATCTTTTTCTTTTCTGGGCCGTCCTTAAACGAATAAGAGTTGCACAGGAGACGCGTCTCTTCAATATATGGAACCAAAACGTGCCTAGAAAGTGGATTCTTAAACAAATAGGGCATAGTATAAGTGCAATTTTCGTACGCTCCTATGAACAGGGAGAAAAGACTTATATTAGCATGCTTTGCAGAGGCTATGGGAGCGGGTATGATAAAGCATATTATAAGGCAAAAATTCAAACTATGGATATACTCTTTTTGCTTCTCAGTACAGGAAGTATATTATATATCCATATTTTCATTTGAGTTCTGATTGGTAAACGGTTATGAGATTCTAGTTTTCAAAGTTATTTTTGCCTTTTTTTCTGGTTTTTTAAGTATCCGGTCTTGAATTAGTAACTGGTTGATATTTTGTCTTTGAGTGTTTTTGCTTAGTTGCTTCTGTTTTCTGAGTCTACCTATGTACAGGGAATTGAGTGTATATGAAGCAAAAATGATAGTAGAATACGAATGTATGAATATCTGAAAATGCCAACTGATTGTTAGTGGCCACCAAGTGGCCTCAAAATCAAGAAATAAAAAAGAGAATTTTCAGAAAGACGAGATTATTGATTACACAATTTAATACCAAAACCAAGCACTGTTGAACATTGAATTGTATATCTATCATTGTGATGGGATACACAATTTGACGTATATATAAATAGAGAGATACTGAGTTTGATTAAAGCATAGAATTGTCAAATAAAGTAATACCAAAACGTATATATGTAATACTTGACAACTGGTATTATAAGATATTAGTCAAAATCAGTTGTCTGAGATATCATAAGAGAATTTAAGAGGTTGAGTTTCTCCCTGAAATATAATTTTCAGACATTTTCAGGCTTCATTTAAGATAATTTTTGTTCTTTATTTCAGGAATATTCCAAGGTAAATAAGAATTCCTGTTTGAGTTGACAGGAAATCAAAAATAAGGGGTAAGAGAGGAAAAATGAATGCATATACCAGATTCGTTCATACCACTTGACCAGGCAATAATTTACTGGGTTATTGCTCTTCCGTTTATTATAATGTCAATGAAATGGGCAAAAAAAGAGCTTGATGAGATGAAAATACCAATTCTTGCTGCTCTTGCAGCCGGAATTTTTGCAATTCAAGCTATGAATATTCCAATAGGAATGGGGACAAGTGGACATATGGTTGGAGCAGTCCTCGTTGCTATAATTTTTGGGAGCCCATGGGCAGGAGTGCTTGTGCTGACGCTGGTTCTGCTAGTACAGGGTTTCGCCTTTGCTGACGGAGGAATCACTACAATGGGTGCAAACATCCTGAATATGGGAGTTGTTTCAGGATTTGTCGGATATTACACTTACAGTTTCCTTCGCAGAAATTTGAGCACAAATATCGCAGCCTTCGGAGGTGCCTGGCTTGGACTTTTTATCTCAGCAATAGTCTGCGCGATTGAAATGTGGCTTGCTGGTACCTTTCCTCTACGTGCGGGACTTATAGCCATGGGAACTTATCATCTAATCATTGGTTTCATAGGAGAGGGGCTTCTCACCTCAATTGCAATTACAGCAATTGCTAAATCTCGCCCAGATCTTCTTGAGGACAGTTTTACTACTAGACCAGATAAGTCTAAAAAGGAGGTTCATGCGTGAGCGGGAACTCAAATATGAAATTCCTTTATGCGGGAATCGCAATTGCGCTTTTGCTTGCGGTTTTAGCGCCCTTCCTGGCATCTCCTGACCCTGATGGACTGGAAAGTGCAGCTTCACATGTGGTTGAAAAATCAAAGCTGTCCGATATGGAAGAAAATAAACCTGCTGTCAATGCCCCAATGGCTGATTATTCAATCAAAGGCTTGGGGAAGGGTGGAGAAGTAGCAGCTATAGCAGTTGGGACGCTTGCAGTGCTGGCAATAAGTTTTGGATTTGGAATAATATTTAAAAAGAAGGCCTGATGCCTCAATACTGGCTCATAAATAATACTGGGCCATAAATATTACACTCGAAGGGCAGAGCTGTTTCACAACGCAGGCTGGACATTTTGGCTTTTTTGCCTGGCAGATTTTCCTCCCATGATAAATCAGGATCATTGAAAGAAAACCGCGATCTTCCTTTGGAGCAAGTGAAATAAGATCCTGTTCAATTTTATCAGGATCAGAATTCTTCGTAATCCCCAGCCTTCTTGAAACTCTTTTTACATGAGTATCTACAGCAATTCCCTCTACTATCCCAAATGCCCTGGCAAGCACTATATTGGCGGTTTTTCTTCCGACGCCTGGTAAACTAATCAGCTCTTCCATAGTTCTCGGGATTTCTCCGTTGTATTTTCCAACAATTATCTGCGCAGCAGCTTTGATATTTTTTGCTTTAGTTTTGTAAAAGCCTGTGGAGTATAGATCATTCTCAAGTTCCCGCAGGTCTGCACCGGCATAATCTTCTGCAGTCCTATACTTTTTGAACAGTTTTTCAGTCACTTTATTAATCTGGACATCGGTAGACTGAGCTGAAAGAACGGTTGCCACAAGTAGTTCAA
>JAMXLQ010000265.1 GCA_024280975.1 Methanosarcina sp. | reverse complement strand
TTGGCTTTTGAGGTTCAGATGCCGACAAACTATGCCGTGGCAGTACAGGATCATGGAAATGCCCCTGAAAAAAGCAACAGGATCTACCGCTTTGAACTCCTTCGAGAACTCATTGAAAAGGGGGGAGAACTTGAAAACTTTGTGTACCGGCCCGAGGAAATCCCTGAAGCTTTTACCCGAATGAAGGCCCAGGCAGATTCTCTTCTCAAAGCTGCAGGAAACCCGAAAATCAGAGCAGTTTTCATGGATACCGGGCCAGCAGCCATTTTTGGAGCGCTTACTGATCCGGCGGCTGTACAGCCGTCCGTTGTGGTTAATATTGGAAACGGACATACTCTGGGAGCGCTTGTGAATGAAAACAGGATCACGGCAGTTTTTGAGCACCACACTTCCCTTATGAACCCTGAAAAACTCCAGGACTATATCATAAGGCTTGCCGATGGAAAGCTTGCTTTTGAAGAAGTTTTCGAAGATGGAGGACACGGTGCGTACATAAAGGAAGCTTTGGGATTTGAGCAGGTTAGATCTATAATAGTTACAGGTCCAAAAAGAGAAATGCTTGAAAAGCTTTCGGGTTTGGAGCTCAGGCCGGAGATTTCAAAAAAGCTTCATTTTGCCGCACCTTTTGGGAGCATGATGCTTTCAGGCTGTTTTGGGCTACTCGCAGGATTTTTGAAGAAGTACCCGGAACCATCAATAAACCTTATAAACCACTAAGTAGTAGGGAGTAAGTCGCTTAAGCCCGGAATATATAAATTTTCAGGGGTTATGAATTCAATTCCGGAATCCCTATTGGAGGACCCGGAATGTAGAAGTTGCCTGCAAAAGCCCTAGCAAGGGCGTTTTACAGATAAATGTAAATACAGGCAGGTATCTCTATATGCACATATCTCAATACTGAATCGTTTGCTAGACGGTTTTTTGCGAACTTAATGCAAACATTTATATGCGGAAACAAATCCGTTACAAAAATTTCTATTAAACTCATTATCTTTCAGGAGAATCAAGCTTATGGTACGAAAGCCAGGAAGTATGTACAGAAACGTGAGGCAGCGCTCATTTACCAGAAGAAAATATATGGGCGGTGTTCCAGGCAGCCAGGTTATTCACTATGATATGGGAGACAAAGCAAACACCTCCTTCCCGATTAAAATCTCCCTGCTTGTAGAAGAAAAATGTCAAATAAGGCACACTGCTCTTGAAGCAGCCCGTATTACAGCAAACAGGCACCTGACTGAAGATACAGGGAAGACGGGCTTTTACATGAAGCTCCGTGTCTATCCCCACGAAGTGCTCAGGGAAAACAAGCAGGCAACAGGCGCAGGTGCTGACCGTGTATCCAGCGGAATGCGCAGGGCTTTTGGGAAGAATGTCGGCACTGCAGCCAGGGTATACCCATTACAAAAGATCTTCACAGTGGCTGTTGAAAAGCAAAATTTCGAGGCTGCAAAGAAAGCTCTCTGGCATGCAGGACAGAAGCTGCCCACCCCTTGCAGGATCGTTGTCGATCAAGGGGCAGAACTGGTACAATAATCAGTTAAATTGCTAACATCAAAAGGAGTAATATTATGTACGATTACGAAGAGCTTTTGAACCGTGCAATGGCAAAAATGCCTGACACCGAGACTACGGATGCTCGATTCGTAATCCCTGAGCCCAGAATCTTTTCCGAAGGCAAAACTACAATTCTGGAGAACTTCGGAAACATTGCAGATATCCTTAACCGGGATCCTGACCACCTGATGAAATATCTCACAAGGGAGCTGGGGACTGCAGGGAAAATAGAAGGCACACGTGCAGTCTTCCAGGGAAGGTTTACGAGAGCTCAGATTTCTGATAACATTCAGGCTTATGTTGACGAATACGTTATGTGTTCGGAATGCGGACGCCCGGACACCCAGCTTGTCAGGGTGGAGAGGGTACTTGTCCTGAAATGTTCGGCTTGCGGAGCTCACAGACCTGTCAAAAAGAGAAAGGTAAGCAATGTGGTTGTCAGGGAAGCCATCGAAGAAGGTGGAACTTACGAACTCCGGATCGATGCAGTCGGGTCCAAAGGTGACGGGATAGCAAAGATAGATAAGTACACGGTTTTCGTGCCCGGAGCCGCAAAAGGCGACGTGGTCAAAGTGAAAATAAAGAAAATTAGTGGAAACCTCGCCTTCTCAGAGAGGGCTTGAGGTTAAGCTTTTTTCATTAAAGCAGTCCAGGCCGATTACTTCTCAATTAAGTTTTTGTGCCCGGACAGCTTAAGTTCTCATTTTTAGGGATTACTTAATATCCGAGAAATTAAAGACTAAAATCCTATATTCAGGCATTGCCTTCTTTTATATTCTCCAGCGTTGTTCAACTTACTTTTTAAGTTCGAAATTTTTATCACGATCTTAATGGAATTCGGTCTCCGAAAAGCCTATGGCTTATTAAAGACATCTGCCAGTCAATTACCAGTAGAAGCAGAAAAGTGCAAGAAAGGAATGTGTGAGAAATGGCTCATGAAAAAAAGAATCTGCCAGAAGCTCCATTGAATAATAAAAATATAGAAGTCCTTTCCATTCCCGGAATATCAGTGAGCCTTCGGCATACAGAGGATAATCTGGAGCTTATAGCAAACGGAACCCTGAGAGCAGCCTGCAGCCCTGTCTTGAAAATGATTAACTCCCGCCTGAGGGAGGAGAAACCAGCCCTCGTACTGGAAGATAAAGTCATTGCCTCGGCCTGGCTCCCTCCAATACCAAGTTCAGTTTTTAAGCGCCTTATTTTTGCAGAAATACAGATTGCTCTTGGAAAATATATCCCAGAAACCGTATCTATTGAACTTACCCGCCAGAATAATTCAAGATATCCGCCAGTAGTAGCTGCAGACGAACTGGATACAGGCACCATAAAAAGAATAATAGATGAAGCTCTTGAACTTGGTTCTTTCATTATCACATTTACCGAAAATGATCCTTTACTGAGGGAAGAGGTTTTTGAGCTAATCAAGTACGTGGATAAGAAACGTGCTATAGTAAACTGTTCTACATGGGGAACAGATTTTTCAAGAGAAACTGCTTTCCGCCTGAAAGAAGCCGGGCTTCACTCTTTGATGGTTGGAATTTATTCAACTGATCCTGAAAAGCATGACGCTGCCCGAAAGTCCGAGGGAGCATATGAACGAGCTGTTTCTGCCATAAAACTGGCACTTGAAGCCGGGCTTATGGTTGTAATGACAACGCATGCATCTCCTTCAAATATACAGGAACTTCCAGCCCTCTACACCCTCGCATCGGAACTCGGGGTGCATGAATTCTCAGTATGGGAAGCAATGCCTAAAAACAGGAATGAACCTGTAATCACTGATGAGGATAGGAAAAGTATCCTTGAGATGTACCATAGAATAAACGCAAGTCCAGAAGGGCCTCGAATGTTTGCAAACACTTATTTTGAAGGTCAGATGGTGGGCGCAATGGAAGGGAGACGCTGGATGCATATAACGGCAGGTGGAGACGTAAAAGCTGGCCCTTATCCGCCCTTTAGTTTTGGGAACATAAAAGAGGAATCTCTAAAAGAAGCCTGGCAGAAAATCAGGAGTTATCCCTACTTTCAGAAGCAGAAAAGCTTGAGTCCGATGCACGATCCAGAGTTTCTAAATTTAGTTGACAGGATTCCGAAGGGAGCAAAGCTGCCTTATCCTTTTGAAAAAGTTTGTGGAAAGTAAAATATGATAAGTTATAGGATATCCTTTTACGGTATTTCTCGCTAGCATTTCTCTCTGGTACATTTATATTCCTTTTTACCTGCTTTTAGTCGGGAGGTAGGCTAGGATAGTTAAAAGCAGCTTACTTTCAGAAAGCCAATGCGAGCTTGGAACTGCCTGCCCGAAGATAAACATTTACATATTAGCAGGTATTTTTAAAGAGCAGTTTAGCTGGAACTGCGTTCTTATCTTTAATTATTTTCAACAAGGAAAAGCTGTCTGCCTAAGGCATTTCCTTAGAAAACTGGCAGCTTACGAGGGACTTTATGAATACCAAACTTGACCCATGGAGTTCAAGCGACATTACTGACTATTCCAAGTTATTCGAAGAATTCGGGATTTCTCCTTTTGACGAGATTCTTCCGGAAATTCCTTCTCCAAACATGTACATGCGGAGAAAAGTTATCTTCGGACATCGTGATTATGGACAAATTGTAGAGGCCATGCGCACAGGTGCTCCTTTTTCAGTTATGGACGGTTTTATGCCTTCAGGGAAGGTTCACCTCGGGCACAAGATGGTTATGGACCAGATAATCTGGCACCAGCAAATGGGAGCGTCGGCCTTTGTCGGGATTGCGGACAGGGAGGCTTTTTCGGTACGCGGCTTTTCTTGGCAGAAATGCAGGGAAATTGGGGTAGATGAATATATATTAAGCCTTATTGCCCTCGGTTTTAAGCCCGATGGCCTTATTTACTTCCAGTCAGGCTGTGAAAGTGTCAAAGACCTGGCATTTGAACTCGGGGTCAAGGTCAATTTCTCGGAACTGAGTGCGATCTATGGTTTTTCGAGAGAAACAAACCTCTCCCATATGATCAGTGTGGCAACTCAGGCTGCAGATATCCTCCAGCCTCAGCTCGAAGAATTCGGGGGCCCAAAGCCGGTTGTAGTTCCTGTCGGTCCAGACCAAGATCCTCACCTCCGCCTTACAAGAGGGCTTGCAGGCAAGATGAATATGTTCAGGATAGAGGAACGAGAAGACACAAAAACAGGTCGGAGATACCTGAGCGTCCGGGGAAAAGCCGCTCAGAAAGAGGCTCTTCAGGAGCTCAAGAAACGTATTCCGGGAAATGTAAAACTCTACGAAGCTCATTTGGATGTTCTCGAAGTTTCCATTAACCAGTACTTAGATGAAAACAACAAAAAGAATTACAAAAAAATATGCTCATCCAGCAACCCACAGGAAATTACAACAAAAATAGTAGAAGAAGTTGTAGGAGAAGTGGCAGCTGAATTCGGAGGTTACGCCTTTATTCCTCCTGCATCTACCTATCATCGCTTTATGAGTGGGCTGCAGGGAGGAAAAATGTCGAGCAGTGCTCCTGATAGCTATATAGCTCTTACTGATGACCCTAAAGAAGGCGCAAAAAAAGTAAAGAGAGCAAAAACCGGAGGCTGTGTAACACTTGAAGAGCAGAAGAAGTTGGGCGGAAAACCTGATGAATGTTCAGTCTTTGAACTAATGCTTTTCCATCTGCTTGGAGACGATAAGGAACTACTTGAGATCAGGCAGGAATGCATCTCAGGAACCAGGATGTGCGGCTCATGTAAGCAGCTCGCAGCCGAAAAGATGTATGAGTTCCTTAAAGATCATCAGGAGAAACGGGAGCTTGCAAGGGAACGGCTCGATGAGTATAAGATAATCTACAAAAAGTAAACTTTACAGGACTAAATCTCATAATATACCAATTTAAGACCTTCACGAATATCAGGATGTGATTATTACATGAGTGTTCAGGAAAACCTCACAATTAACGAGAAAAAAGTCTTGCTTGCCCTTGAAGCACTGGGGTCTGCAACTCCCGAAAGCCTGGAGGAAAAATCAGGGCTGCAGGTAGACGCGGCGATGCAGGCGGCCTTCATGCTTGCGGAAAAAGGGCTGGCTTCAGTCTCTGAAAAGGTGTTGGAACGTTATTCTCTTACAAAAGAAGGGGAACAGTATACGAAAAAAGGGCTTCCGGAGCGCCAGATAATTGATTTCCTCAAAGTTTCGACCTCGCTTGAGGAACTTAGGAATCATTTTTCTCCGCAAATGGTAGGGATTGCGACCGGCTGGCTCGTAAAAAAAGGATGGGCAAAAGTCGAAAACGGCTTAATGGTGCCTTCCGGAAAAGTGTGTGCAGGAAAAGATGAAGAAACTCTTACAGCTTTTGCAGGCAAAGCGAAGACCCTTGAAGATCTCGGATCTGATGAAGGGACAATAAAAGACCTGCTCAAGCGCAAACTTGTCATAAAACACGAAGAAAAGTTCAGGACTGTTTCTATAACTGATGCAGGAAATGCGCTTGCAGCCCAGGGCCTTGTACTTGAAGAGGAAATTGCTCAACTCACACCAGATTTGTTGAAAAGCGGAGACTGGAAGGACAAAAAGTTCAGGCCTTACCGTCTTGATATTACTCCCAAACCTCTTTATGGAGTTAAAATCCATCCTTACAGGCGTCTTATAGAACAGATGCGTCAGATCTTTCTGGAGATGGGCTTTACCGAGATTAAAGGCGGGGTTATCCAGAGTTCTTTCTGGAATTTCGACGCTCTTTTCCAGCCTCAGGACCATCCGGCAAGGGATATGCAGGATACTTTTCATTTGGATAGCACCTGTCGGCTTCCGGAAGAATACTATGAAAAGGTAGCCGCAATGCATGAATGCGGAGGAGATATTGATTCCTGCGGCTGGGGAGGAGTTTGGGACAGAGAACTTGCAAAACGTAATGTGCTGAGAACCCATACAACTTCAGTCACTGTCAAATACCTCGCCGATAATCCTGAACTGCCTGTAAAAGCTTTCTGCATTGATAGGGCTTACCGCAGGGAAACAATCGACCCTACCCATACCCCGGAATTCGAGCAGCTCGAAGGCGTTGTAATGGATAAGGATATGTCTTTTGCAGACTTGCTCGGATTACTTGCGGAATTCTACCACAGAATGGGATTCGAAGAAGTTCGCTTCCGTCCTGGCTATTTCCCATACACTGAACCAAGTGTTGAACCCGAGGTTTATGTAGATGGCCTGGGCTGGGTTGAGCTTGGAGGTGCAGGCGTTTTCAGAAAAGAAGTTACTGAACCCTTAGGAATTAAAGAACCTGTCCTTGCCTGGGGACTGGGAGTCAGCCGGCTTGCAATGCTGAAACTGGGGCTTAAAGACCTCAGACTCCTGTATCAGTCTGACATTGACTGGCTCAGGAAAAGTGAAGTTTGCAGAACCTGAGATCTAATTGAGGACTGTAACCTGATATTCTCAGGTTAATATTTTTATTTTTAATCTCAAAATAAGAAGTAATAGGTGACAAGGCCATAAATTTGGGGAAAATAAGCCTTACCCTACTTTAGTTTCTAAACATACCTTCCTTAGTAAATATGTATTACATAATATACTAATCTGGTAAAATCAAATATGAATGTGGGTTAGTAATATAATAAGTGGGGGTAAATAATGACAGACAGCTTGACGGAATCTGTGAGTTCGCCTAAAAAATTGCCTGATGCTATGGAAAATCCGCAGACAGTAGAACAACATGTAGAAGTTGTGGAAACTGGAATAGCAACCAGATACTGGCTTGAACTGTTACCTTATCCCGCAGGCAGTGCAAGAAGTTTATGGCTCTATGTTAAAGATGATTGGAGGCATCTGGACAATCCGGATCTTGGTACTCAAGTCTCTGTGCAGGATGCTTTTTGCAAATGTTCTGAACGCCTGGAGGTTCTGGTCTGGTACTCCGGAGATACAATTGAAGGACTGATAGTAAAGACGAAATGATAGTAAAGACGAAATAACTGAAATAAAATAACTGAAATGAAATAACTGAAAAGAAGTGTGACTGGACTTCATTCGGAATCTCTTTATTTTTCTGCTGCACAGGTAATTCAGTAAACTGGCTGCTAACGTTAACATCAACTCAAACCTACTACTTCAGGCAACAGGCATTTTTCTCTTTCTTTTTAACTTTTACCTCTTCATAAAGGTTTTTATGACACTTTGCAGCTTTTAAAGAATTTTCCACGCTTTAATCCAAATAGATAATTTTTCGGTCAAGCCTTTTTTGTAAAAAGATTGCCATTAAATAGCCGCAAATCCTATTCTAGTATTGAGTGTTCGATAAAGGAGTAGAACCGGGGGTGAGCTATGACCCGAAATAGATATCGGGAAGTTACGCAAAGCAATTGGTACGGAACGGTTCAGGTGCTTTTTGCGTTCATAACATTAGTTACGGTATCATCGTTTTTCCTTCTTCCAGGATACTGGTATCTCTGGCTTATGATAATATTCGGGGGCCTTGCTCTGCTTGTAGCATGGCATGCAAAAAACCTTGCCTATCTCTGTCCTAGATGCGGCGAAGTGTTCAAGGTTTCAAGATTTGAAGATTTTATCAGCCCGAATGGTGTGAATAAAAAGTACTTGAGGTGTCCGAGGTGTGGAAGACAGGCCTGGGCTGATATTTTGAGAATCAAAGAGTAAACTATCCTTAAAAAGTGATTGTTGTCTGAAAGCTGAGTATACCTGCTTATGAAAAAGGAGACGGGAACCTGAAGATCTGGATAAAGAGGTTTCCGAAAACGAGCCCTGAGGAAACATGGAAAAGGAAAGCAAAAGCCCGAAAAACAACTCAGGTCCTTATCCCGGAGAAAAAATTTCTCTCCTTCCAATCCTTGCTGTCAATTTTATAGGTACGCTCGGATTCAGCATTGTACTCCCTTTCTTGGTCTTTCTGGTTGGCCGGTTGGGAGGGAATGCTTTCATTTACGGACTGGCAAGCTCAATGTATCCGGCTTTCCAGCTAATAGGAGCTCCTATTCTGGGAAGATGGTCTGACACCTACGGCCGTAAAAGAATCCTATTTTTAAGCCAGCTAGGAACTTTGCTTTCATGGATTATCTTTCTCGGAGTTCTCTTTCTTCCGGTTGTAAGCCTTTTTAAAATAGATTCCACATTCCTAGGGACTTTTACAGTTACTCTGCCGCTTGCAGTGCTTTTTTTTGCCAGAGCTCTTGACGGGCTGACCGGAGGAAATGTATCGGTAGCTAATGCTTATCTGGCCGATATTACTACAGAACGGGATAGGAGTCGGAACTTCGGAAAGATGTCGATTTCCGAGAACCTTGGGTTTATAGTTGGGCCTGCCCTTGCCGGAGTACTAAGTGTAACAGAGTATGGGGATGTAGCTCCCGTTCTAGGAGCAATAATAATCTCAATTATTGGAACATTGCTGATCGTATTTTATGTTCCCGAAAGTAAAGAGTGCACTCTTGAGAGACCCGAAGAAGTTAAGAATGTACTGAAAATTTTCGGTTATGAGATCAGGGAATGCAGAACCACAAAGGAAATAAAGAAACCCGACTTCAGAGAGGTCTTGAGGCTTCCAGGTATCTCCTATATATTGGGCCTGTACTTCCTAATTGATCTTGGTTACAATGTATTCTATACCGCTTTTCCCCTGCATGCAATCTCAGCTCTCAACTGGACCATTGCAAAAATGGGCGTTTACTTTACGTTGCTTAGCGGACTCCTGATAATAGTACAAAGCACCATACTTCCCAGGGTTTCAAGAAAACATTCGGATACAACCCTTATAATTTTCGGAAGTCTTATATTAGGTACAAATTTTCTACTTCTCATCCCCGGAAATCTTTTCCTTACCTACCTTGCAGCAGGATTTTTCGCACTTGGAGACGGACTTATGTGGCCTTCTTTTCTCTCCCTTTTATCAAAAGTTGCAGGAAGAAAGTACCAGGGTACGATACAGGGGGTTGCCAGCAGTTTCGGAGGCCTTGCCAGCATCACCGGACTTATCCTGGGCGGTCTTTTATACGAAATGCTTGCCGGAACCTCTTTCCTGATTGCAGGCCTGGTAATTTACACAGTCTTTTTGCTTAACTTCCGGCTTAGGCATTTTGAGGAACAGATAATTTTGAGACCTAAAAACTAGATATCCTAAGAGGCACCTGGAACTGGGAAGATAAAACAGATAGTCAAATTCAGCATCTATTTAGATTGTGAATTTTACCCCGCATTAAATCACTCCATCTTTAAAGTTTTAGCATTTATTGCCACGATCACGGTACTCAAGCTCATTAACACGGCACCCATAGCAGGGCTTAGTAAGATTCCGTATCCATTGAGTATTCCGGCTGCAAGAGGAATAGCAAAAACGTTGTATCCTGTTGCCCAAAGGAGATTCTGATACATTTTGGAGTAAGTTTTCTTGGAAAGCCCGATGATACCAACCACATCTCTTGGATCGTTTTTTACCAGGACTATATCAGCGGTTTCGATCGCAACGTCCGTACCTGCTCCTATAGCCATTCCAACATCAGCCTGAGCTAGAGCGGGCGCATCGTTCACCCCGTCCCCAACCATGCCTGTGATGTACTGAGACTGAACTTCTTTGACCTTCTCGGCTTTTTCATGAGGAAGAACTTCTGCGAAATAGTCATCAAGCTCCAGTTCTCGAGATACCCAGGCTGCCACATAACGATTATCTCCTGTAAGCATGAGACATTTAATTCCCATGTTTTTAAGTTTCGAGATAGCTTCCCTGGACTCTTTTCTGACAATATCAGCAAGAGCAACGGCTCCAAGTGCCCTATCTTCCTCAAGCAGGAACACGACGGTCTTTCCCTGTGCTTCGATTTCTTCGACTTTTTGATTTTTGAGAACTATTCCTTTTTCTTCAAGGTAACCAGGGCTTACAACAAGGAATTTTTTTCCTTCAACCAGGCCCTTTACTCCTTTTCCCGGAATTGAACTAAACTCTTCCACGGATTGCGTTTGTAACCCTTTTTCCCGTGCACTTTCCAGAATGCCCATTGCAATGGGGTGTTCCGAACTGGCTTCCAGGGAGGCTGCAAGGCTTAAGATTTTTTCGTTTTCTTCTCTGATTCCGATTTCTTCGCCTGAAAGAGAAACTACATCCGTAACTCCAAATCGGCCTTCAGTAAGTGTACCGGTTTTGTCAAAAATGATAGCCTGGAGATTGCGTGCTCTTTCAAATGCCTGCCTGTCCCTTATGAGAAGCCCGGATTTTGCGGCAATGGACGTTGAAACTGCAACTACAAGAGGAATTGCAAGCCCAAGGGCGTGAGGACAGGTAATAACCATTACAGTCACCGCCCTTTCCAGTGCAAAAACAAGCTGCTGGCCGATAAGAATCCAGAGAGTAAAAGTGAGAGCTCCCACAGTCAGAGCTATGAGTGTAAGATACATGGCAGCCCGGCTTGCCAGATCCTGAGTTTTTGATTTACTTTCTTGGGCAGTCCTGACAAGTTCGACAACCTGGCTAAGATAGGTATCCTTTCCGGTCTTTTCTACCCTGACGACAAAAGCTGCTTCCCCATTAATTGAGCCACCAATAACCTCATTTCCCGGCTTTTTTGAGACAGGCTTTGACTCCCCAGTAAGCATGGATTCGTTGACGCTGCTCGTTCCCTCTACAACAGTCCCGTCCACAGGCACCTTTTCCCCGGGCTTGATTAGAACCTTATCTCCGACTTTTAGCTGTTCAACCTCAATATCTACAACTTCGCCATTTTTCTTCAGATGGGCAATAGAAGGCATGATCTTTACCAGTTCTTCAAGGGCTCTTGAGGCTCCCATTACGGAACGCATCTCCAGCCAGTGCCCGAGCAGCATTACATCGATAAGGGTTACAAGCTCCCAGAAAAAGACCTCCCCATGCAGCCCGAAAACCACAGCCGAACTGTAAAAATAGGCTACGCTGATTGCAATAGCTATGAGGGTCATCATGCCAGGTGACTTTTCAGAAAGCTCTTCTTTAATCCCCTTAAGAAACGGGTACCCACCATAGAAATAAACGACCGACGAAAGCAAAAAGGTTATATAATCCGCACCTGGAACGTGAAGCTCAAAGTTGAAAAAGTCCTGGATTGTAGGCGAAAGCAGCAAAACCGGGAAAGTTAACACGAAAGAAACAATAAATTTTTTTCTGAAATCTTCAAGCATGTGAGTATGATGGTTGCCGTGCTCTTTCCCACCGGCCGCCTCGTGGCCTTCGTGTTTCATTCCTTCATGTTTCATTCCTTCATGTTTCATTTCTTCTTGCAGTTCATGACCCTCGTGTTTCATTTCGCCATGCTGTTCGTGTTTCATGCCTTCATGCCGCTCAGGGCTCCCATGCTTCATTTCCTCATGTTGTCCATGGTCCAGCGACTTCTCTTCAGCATGCATCGTTTGAGTTTCGGGATGGCTCTGCGCCATATTTCCAGCAGGCTTATTCCCACTTTCTTCGTGAGGTCCATGGGAATTTCCTGGCATGTCCCTTCTGGAGTTGTGCTCTTTATCATGGAGGTAGAGTTCATCTACCTGACTTTTAGAAATCCCGGTGTCTACTCCCTTGTCTTCAGCCTGCATATTTCCCCAGTTCCCCTGATTTAATTTTATATTATATATAAAATTTCTGATATATTTGAAGCTAATGAAGCTAAAAGAACCAAACATCCTGCGAGAAAAAAAATAAGAAATTCTTTTATAACCAGCTAATTCAAAGGATTAATTTCAAAGGATAAAAGTAGAAAAAATTGAAGAAATATTCAAAAAAATCACAAACAAATACAGTAAAAGGAAGCCGAAACTAAGCTACTTTAAGCCTTCTAAAGGGAAAATAAAGAAAAAATACGCGTGTGAGAAGATACTTAATGGTTCTGTGCTATCCGAACACTATGACGCACAGTGAGGACCAGAATAAAGAACAAAACGACGCTAAAGATCCCGATAAAAATAGCATCCCTAGAGGCTATGTCCAGAGGAATATAACTAGTAGACCCATAATCCGGAGGCAAGAAAGTCATAATTTAATCTATGTATCCAAATATAATAAACTTACCGAATTGTCTTACACAGGAACAAAAATAAATTAAATTGTTTTAGGATTTAAAAACAAGTATAAGATTGCGAAACCAAAATCCATGCATAAGTATCTTTTCAAGGAATTTTCTGATGAAAGCATTGTAGAAATTTCGGTAACAAGAATAAAAATTTACTGATAATGAGTACTTTATTTTACTGATAATGGGTACTTTATTTATCTTTATCACTATCATAAAATACGATTTTAACTTTTTCTTCTGTAATCAATCCCTTATTAATAATCTCGTCTAGCTTCGGTCTTATCTTGTCAATATTTTCTTCGAGATCAGCAGCTTCAATAACTATTGGTAAGTCAGTTGATAGGCGCAATATAGACGTCGTATGAATGAGGCTTTGTTTTCCAAAACCTGTTATACCCCTGAAAACGGTTGCTCCGGCTATACCTTCTGCCTTTAGCATCTCAACAATATGCATATATAATGGCTTGCCTTTGTACCGGTAAGATTCTCCTATAAATATTCTCAACAATATGGCTGTAGACTCTTTTTTCATTTGGTTTCCCTCAACAGTTATCTGATCCGTTTTCATCTTATCTCCCCAATAAATAAGTGCCAATGTTCAAAGCTACAATCTTACCTATATATACAGCCAGTATTGAAAATAATACTGTCGATACTAAGTTTATTGCCAATAGTGTTAATTTTGAGTCATCAAGTAATCGGAAGGATTCATAGCCAAATGTTGATAATGTTGTGTAACCGCCTAGTACGCCAATTGTCAAAAATATCCTGGTTTCGTCACTAAAAAAGCCTTGGTATTCAGATAGATACATTATTAAGCCTATAAAAAAACTGCCAGTAGTGTTTACAACTAGCGTACCTACCGGGAAATTGACAAAACCGTTCTGTATCCATCCACCTAATACATACCTTAGAATAGCACCTATAAAGCCGCCTATACCTACTAGTAAAATAGTATACAAATTAAAACCTCAATAATTGATGTAGAAGTCATCAGCGTAAGCGGTTTAGACTGAAGAGTCCAGGCGGACTTCATCACCTATAGGATACCTTTTTCCTGTCATTAAATAAATAAATTACGCAAATATAAGAGTGAATACAAAAAAATTAAGATTTCAGCCTGCGAATATCACATAAAAAAGGACCGGTAAATAGAAAAGTTAAATGAAAAATGAATAAGCAGGCGGTCCACACTCAGTTCTGATTCAAGAAACGGCAGGCTAAATATCAAGCGGCTTTCAGAAAATGTGGGAAATAATAAATAAGTGAAATTTATCAGGTAACTCCGTTTAAATTAAAACATAAATTATTCATAAGTTGACGGGATTCTTTATTTCAGAAAACTTCTATAGAACTTAAAAATCGTATATGTATCTAGTTTCTTTAATAACTTTACCATTCTTATCTCTTTCTACGTATCTCATGATTTCTTTGTCGTGGGTGATCACTGTGTTACAATAGGGGCATAGTTCTGTGTTTTTGTACATTACGGAGTGCAGAAATGATTCTTCATCTTCAAATTGAATAATTTGGGAGCTAAACCACTTTCTGCACTCTGCACATCTGATTTCACAGCCTTTCACGTTGCTCATTTTATTTCATCTTCATATTTAAGTTCATTATTGTGTAAAATAATATCAAACTTATATATAATCAACATGGCTGGAATTAATTGTGAAAAGGTATCTAAAAATAAGCTTATTCTATATTCATTTATTCTAACTCTTTCATCCTGAAAAAATCAGCCTGAGCGGGGAAACTTAATTTTGAGGTTGAGCATCTACTGAAAAAGAGGTTGGATAACTGATATCTTCGAATATATATCATCTTCGAATGCATGCCTGTTGAAAAAAATGGAGAATTAATATTTCCTAATGTATTGTTGACTGGAATAAATTTCCTGAGTAGGTTTTTTACCTTTCTCTGCGGTATTGATCCCTAGAATGGAATAGGGTGTGCAGTGTCTCAGGATCGAGCTAACCAGTCCCATAAAAGCGATCAGCGCAACTATCCTTTTCAAAGGAGATCTTTTTACAAGGCCTGTTGCCAGTGCGAGAGTTGCAAGTACTCCATATATAGTTCGGCACAGGAGATCAAAGCCTCCTACATTTTCTTCCAAAAGCAATTTTTTGAGATTCGTCGGACAAAACCCCCTTATAAGCCCTCTTACATACTTATAGATCCCTCAATATATAGCGTTATTCTGTTTGTATTATGTTTGGATCATGTTTGCAGTATGTTTGTATTGTATTTGTGTTATGTTTATAGTTCTTAAAAGTCTGCCAGAAATCATGTAAACCCCTGAAAAGGTTCAATACTCGAAAAATCACAAAATATATAATAAGAGATGGAAGGTTTCTAATTATGCCTGAAATAAAACTTGACAGATCGATCTCATATCTCGAAGGTACACAACGAGTATATGATGAAGCCACAACCCTGGAAAACACTAAAGATGAGATAAAAAAAATAGGCGTTACCCGAATTGCAGATATTACAAACTTGGATAGGCTTGGAATCCCTATTTTCTCAGCAATTCGCCCCAGTGCCGCAAAGGGAGCGATCAGTATTTACTCAGGCAAGGGTTCGACTGAGCAGAGAGCCCGGATCTCGGCGATAATGGAAAGCTTCGAACGCTGTCTGGCAGAAAGGCCTGGCCTGAACGCAAACATTGAAGGTGAAATTTCTGCCCCAGCTCTTGTGGAGTCCTATACTAGCGCCATAGAAAGCTGCACAGTGCTCGATCCAGCAACACTGCTTTTACCTCAACCTTATCTGCCTCAATCTTTGCTTGAATGGGTTGGAGCCTATGATTTGATGAATAATGAAGAAGTGTTCGTAAGCTCCAATTCGGTTTACCATCCGTATGACTCGCCTGGGCAGTGCCAGAAACTTTTCCTGAGCAATACCAATGGGCTGGCATCCGGAAACGTGATTGAGGAAGCTATTCTTCACGGGATGCTTGAGGTTATAGAAAGGGATGCAATCAGCGTAGCGCAATTTTCCCACAATCTCGGAAAGGAAATCGTGCTGACTGAAGAAGATGGCTACCTTTACGAACTTGCCAGCAAGTTTAGGGATGCAGGAATAGAACTTAAAGTCTGGCTAGTTCCGACCGACACTGGCATTCCGACAGTAATTGCGGTAACTGATGACGTAAAGCTAAAAGATCCGGCTCTTCTTGTCATGGGCGCAGGCTCTCACCTGAAACCTGAAATTGCAGTTTCACGGGCCATAACCGAAGCTGCTCAGTCGCGAGTAGTCCAGATTCAAGGGGCAAGAGAAGATACAGATAGGGAAGGTTTTATTCGAAGTGTAGGCTATGACCGCATGAAACGTTTGAACTGGTTCTGGTTCGAAGAAGGAGAAAAAATTTCCCTCTCTGACGTGCAGGATTTGTCCAGGAAAAGCCCCGCAGAAAACATCGATGTGATACTCGAAAAACTTAAAGGCCTTGCCGAAAGAGTGCTGGTGGTAGACCTCTCAAGAGAAGAGGTTAAAGTGCCGGTTGTCCGAGTAATCATTCCTGGTTTTGAACTTTTCACTATTGACCGGGAAAGGAAAGGAAAAAGGATCAGTTCCCAAAGGAAAAA
>JAMXLQ010000264.1 GCA_024280975.1 Methanosarcina sp. | reverse complement strand
ACAAAAAGAGGAGCCTGTGGAATCTATCGAAGCTATAGGATTCTTCGAAGGAGAGATTTTCTCTACAGGGCCTGTTTCGTATGTCCGTGTATGAGAAAGCCTCTCCTAGTACCTCTCAGAATCTTTGGGACTTCTGAGGAGCTGTTGTTTTTGGCAAAGGATGTTGCAGAATGGCTTGAACATAGTAATGTAGCTATGATGCTTGCAACAGTTGATGCTGCTGAAAAAGTAAAAATTGAATTTTCGACTATAAACAAAGCTTATAGTCGAGAGAAAAACCTTGTTAGTGAAGCATGGTTTTTAACTGAAGATGGACTTTATGAAGTCCTGATGTTAAGTCGAAAGCCTCTTGCAAAAGAGTTCAAAAAGCAGGTCAAAGAAATCCTGAAGACTATCAGAAAAACAGGAGGATTTGTTGCAGATAACAAAGAGCCTGAAAATTGACATGTTCACAAAAAGACAATACAGCTAATAGAAAGTCTAATGTTAAGAGAAAAAGAGAAGTTGGGGTAGTAATACCCTCAGACGTATTTTTGTTGATTCTAGAGCCTCTAATTAAGCCAAGTAATTTAAGAGGTTTATCAATACAAATGTCTTTTAAACCGAGCAGCCTTCCGGCAAACCTTGTGCAATAACACTGCTGTACTTCAAGATATCTTCAATAATCAACAAGTTGTGGGTGACTGTTTTATCCTGCAGTCGTACGTACACAAAGCTATCACCTTTAGATCTCATGAAGAAGCAAATTTGTACATGGTCCAGCTTATCTTTGAAAGTTTCATCGGCTTCCTTCAAAACTTCCAAACATTTCCTTTCTGATATGTCCGGTGACGATATCAGAAAGGCTCTCTTTAATGCTTGGTTTTTCTTCAAATCTTCGATAATGGTTTTATAATCACCGTGAATTACTTTTATTTGTTTTTTATCTTCATATTGTTGCATTCAATTTCCCCACTAATTATTTTGTTTTGATTTATTGTTTATTGTACTCTCTCGTTTTTCCTTGAGAGTTTACTATACAATATTGTATACAGAGTAATAAAGTCATCTTATTGCTCAAAAAAAGTTCAAAAAGTTAATGTTATTGCATTATGCAAAGTAATATCACTGCTTAGAAAAATTTGAGTAGTATAACACAAGATAAATTGGGCTCTTCTTTATATACTAGGCGTCAACACTTTTATAATTTATTTATTCATTTCTGTTCTTTTGAAATCCAACGAAAAAAATAACTATCGCTAAACCCTATATTTACTGAAACTAACTATATTCTGAAAATAATCTCTCCGGGTATCCGGAAAAGTAAATTATGGGAGTGGAAGTAATGAAACAGGCATTCATTGAGGAAAATTATCTGGACACAGAAGTCGAAATTGACATTGGAGGAAGAACTCTATACAAAGGGGTTGTTACCGAGTGTAATGACGGGGTCCTTAGCCTTAGATGGGATACAAAGGAAGAAGGCTATACTCATATCGATATTGAGAAGATTGCTGCAATGTGGAGGACTTTAAGAAGATAAAGGCAGCGCAAAATAAAAGTATTCTGACTGAGAACTGCAGGCCTGAGCTCCTTTGTGTCTGCATTTTTACAATCAATTTTTTACTGAGGAAAAATCTTCTCTCTTTAGCAGCGATTTTAACGTAGCCATGATTTTTTATGTTGTGGAATAAAGTATCTTCGATGCGATTTGGGTCTTAAAACTGTTTTTACCCGTCAGTTTAAGAGCATCTATTAATAAAAAATATTTAAAAAGTAAGCCTGGATTAAAAGCATTACTTATAGATTGAAACATCTCTGGAATAGTGAATTACTAAGTCACTCAAAACCAGGAAGTAGCTAAAAACTAGAAACTCACTTAAAGTCAGGAAAACTATTGAGACTTAAAACCAGGAAAACTAAAAAGAAAAAGCATATCAACAAATTCTCCCCAGGTTTATGCACCTGAACTGAGAAAACAGTAGCATAAAGCGATGTTTTATTTTGTTTTCAGGTGCATAAATCCTATCAGGAAAGATCCTATAATGCACTCAAATTTATACATTTAAGGGTCTTACTGTTTTTTAATCCGACTAAAGACTAACAATGGGTCATAGTCGGCTCTTAAATCCTTATAAACGACTGCAATAATTAACGCCTGCAGGATTTGCAAGTTTTACAGGTTTTACAAGTTTTGCAGGTTTTACAGCTCTTGCAGGATTTACAGGATTTACAGGATTTACAGGATTTACAGGTACTGCAGGTTTTACAGGAGCTGCAGGATTTACAATTTTTGCAGGTCTTACAGGTACTGCAAGTTTTACAGGTACTGCAGGATTTGCAATTTTTGCAGGTCTTACAGGTGCTGCAAGTTTTACAGGCACTGCTGGTTTTCTTGGCACTGCTGTAGGGGCATGCACTTACTGCTGCAGCTGTCACTGATGCTACAAAGAGAACTGCAAGCAAGATAGCCAGTACTTTTCTCATTTTTCCAAAAATCTGTTTATCCATTATTTCAATCTCCAAAATTTTACTCAATTTGATGTAATTTTTAGATTGTTGACTTATCAATCCATTGTCCTCTATGTAGAGGCACTAGCTAGGTTCTTTTGCCAACCAATCTACTATTTTACCAATAATGAACCAAACTATTCTGCAAGGTTACAGTATTAGTAATCTTTTTTATTCTAATAGGACTAACATTTGGGTACAAAAACAAAATAATTGGGGGTTATAAAAATTCTGTTACATAGATATCTTTAGTTTTAGTACTACTGTTTTCTCAGTTCAAATGAAAGTCCTTCTTTTCTAATTGTCTTATTGAGCTTCTGCCACTTGACGGTTCTGAAATTAATTACCTTAAATATAAGTTTACTTTTTAAGATTTCAAAAATTTAAGCAAAATTTTTGAGAAATAACCTTGATTAAACTTCTAATTTCTTTAAGAACCTTTATACATACTGAATATAGGTTTTTATGCAAATGATACACCTATTTTTCTGAAAAATTGCTAATTAATGGCATATCGAAAAAAAATTTAAATTACCTTTTCAATTAAATGCCTTGATGGTTGCCATCAATAAGGTACGTGTATATTCTGTACATTTTTACTTTTTTCTTTCTGGCTTTTGCTTCAAAGTCTAGCTTCAAAGTCTAATTTTTTATTTTCTGAGTTTGGGCCAAAAAATCAGAACGCGCGTAAAACGACATAATTTATACACTAAGAAACTAAAGAAATGATTTTTCTATTAATATCATAACAAAGCTTAAATTGAGTACAGTATTTACTGAATAAATTGATTGACACGAGAAAGATCCGTTTCTCTTTCAAGCAGGTACAGTCTTGCTTCTGAAAATGGATACTTCACCAGCCATTTGACTAAAATTTCATATATATAGACAGCCAATAGCGGAGTTTACATTACTTATCGGTTGGCAATTTTACTAGCACTTATAGGGCAGTTGCAGAGTAAGAATTTGCACTGCTCAAACTTTCACTCTAGAATCTTTCATAAGGGAGAACCCTATATGATAAAAGAAATCACTGCCAAGTATAATGCAGAGCAAATTGAAAAAAAAGTAACGCAGCTCTGGGAAGATAGCGATGCTTATCGAAAAACCCGGGAGAACCGCAAGACTGGAAAAAGGCTTTTTTTTGTTGACGGACCTCCGTATACAACCGGGCATATCCATCTGGGGACTGCCTGGAACAAGATCATTAAAGATTCCATTCTCCGCTATTACTCCATGAATAACCGCAATATTCTAGAACGCCCTGGCTGGGATATGCATGGCCTGCCAATCGAGGTCAAAGTTGAAGGCGTACTCGGCTTCAAATCCAAGAAAGATATTGAGAGCTTTGGGGTAGAGAATTTTATTGAGAAATGTAAAGAATTTGCCATCACCCAGAAACAGGCAATGACTGCACAGTTCCAGAGGCTTGGGGTCTGGATGCAATGGGAAGACCCCTACATGACCTTAAAAGACGATTATATTGAAGCTGCCTGGTGGACTCTCAAGCAGGCAAGTGAAAAAGACCTCCTGGATGTGGGCAAACGCTCAGTCAACTGGTGTCCGCGCTGTGAAACTGCAATTGCAGATTCTGAGGTCGAATATTCCGAGCGGACCGATCCTTCGATCTATGTGAAGTTTAAGGTCAAAGGCGAAGAAAATACGTTCATAGTTATCTGGACAACAACCCCCTGGACAATTCCTGCAAACGTGGCTGTAGCCGTACATCCTGGTTTTGAATACTCGAAATTCAGAGCAATTAGGCAGGACGGCTCTGAAGAAATCTTGATTGCAGCTACCGATCTGATCGAGAATGTCCTTAAACAGGGTAGGTATGTTGATTACGAAGTGCTTGAGACAATGCTTGGGGAAGACCTAACAAAAATTGAGTACGAAAGCCCTGTTGGGGATCTGGTGCCTGTGCAGAACGAGATAAAGCATGGCGTTTATCTTGCCGATTACGTAACTGCAGAAAACACAGGCTGTGTACATATTGCCCCAGGGCACGGTATGGACGACTTCAACGTTGGCGTGAAGTATAAGCTTCCGATTCTCTGCCCTGTAGGCCCGAATGGTTCCTATACTGAGGAAGCCGGGGAGTATGCAGGTAAAAACGTCAGAGAAGCAAACCCAATTGTGATTAAAGACCTCAGGGAACGCGACAGGCTACTTGCAGAAGGGACTGTCACGCACAGGTACGGTCACTGCTGGCGCTGCAAAACTCCCATAATCTACCTTGCAACCGAACAGTGGTTCCTCAAGGTTACAGAGATAAAGGACAAAATGCTTGAAGCAATTGATGCCGTGGACTGGTACCCTGACTGGGCAGGTTCAGCCAGATTCAGAACCTGGGTTGAAGGTGCCAGAGACTGGTGTATTTCCAGGCAGCGCTACTGGGGAATTCCAATTCCGGTCTGGAAGTGTAAGAAGTGCGGAAAGCTTGAGGTAATAGGAACCAAAGCCGAACTGCTGGAAAAATCCGGAGTGGATGGCGATGTCGAGCTTCACCGCCCCTACGTGGATAAAATAACTATTCCCTGTGAGTGCGGCGGAGAGAAAAAGCGTGTTGAGGACGTTTTCGATGTCTGGTTTGATTCGGCTGTCGCTTCCTGGGCTACCCTGAAGTTCCCACAGACCAGGGAACAATTTGATGAATGGTGGCCTGCTGACTTTATCACTGAAGGGCATGACCAGACTAGGGGCTGGTTCTATTCCCAACTCGGAGCAAGCATGGTCGGCTTCGGACGAGCTCCATATAAGAGTGTGCTCATGCATGGTTTTACGCTTGATGCAGGTGGAAAGAAAATGTCCAAGAGCCTTGGAAACGTGATTTCTCCACTTGACGTCATCGATAGATATGGAGCTGACACCCTGCGTGCCTATGTGCTTTCCTCAAGCGCACCCTGGGATGACCTTAAGTTTAACCAAGAAGAAGTAGAAACCGTCCACCGTTCAATTAATATCCTCTGGAATGTCTTCAGGTTCCCGCTGCCTTATATGGCGCTCGATAATTTTGATCCGCTGAAGGTTAGCCTTGATTCCGTGAAAGACGCGCTCAGGGAAGAGGACAGATGGATTCTCTCAAGAGTTCAATCCGTTGTCAAAGCCGTAGACGAAGCAATGAGCGGATATCTCCTGCATAAAGCCGTGCGTGAGATTTTGGAGTTTACTCTGGAAGACCTTTCTCGCTGGTATATCCAGCTTATCCGTCCAAGAACCTGGACTGAAGCCGAAGACCCTGACAAGCTTGCAGCTTACTGCGTGCTTTACGAAGTCTACGTAACCCTTACAAAACTGATCTCTCCTTTCATGCCTTACCTGGCTGAAGAGATGTACCAGAACCTAATCCGAAATGTAGATCCGAATGCGAAGGAATCGGTTCATATGTGTGACTGGCCAACGGTCAATGAAGCTTATCTTGATCCAGAGCTCGAAGTGGCCATGAAGACTGTACGTTCTATTGTGGAAGCCGCTTCAAACGCTCGCCAGAAGGCAGGAAGAAAGCTTAGGTGGCCTGTATCCCGAATAATTGTCTCTCCTGAAAGTGAGGATGCGGCAAGGGCTGTCGAGAGACTGCGCTCTGTCCTTATGGATCAGACTAACTCCAAGTCAGTTATCCTAACTCGCGTTGCTGAGAGCTGGGACGAGCTGGGGCTTGAAGTAATCCCTGATCCGGGCAAAATAGGTCCTGTTTTCAAGAAGGATGCAGGAAAAGTTATCCCTGCCCTGAAGACTGTTGACGGCTTTGCTCTGAAAAAGGCCTTTTCCGAGACTGGAGAGTTTGAACTCTCCCTTGCGGATGGAACAACTGTCACAGTAACTCCGGGAATGGCGAATTTCAAAGAAACTCTGCCAGAAGGTACGGCAAGCGCAGAATCCGATGCTGGCCTTGTTTATGTGGATGCGAAACTGACTCCTGAACTGGAAGCTGAAGGATATGCAAGGGAAGTAATTCGCAGGCTTCAGGATATGCGGAAGGAACTTGACCTTATAGTGGACGAAAACATCTGCTCCTCTGTCCGGATCGAAGACGAAAGGGTCTTGAAGCTTGTTGAAACCCTCAAAGACCTGATAGCAGAAGAGGTAAGAGCTGATGTCCTTGACCTTGGCAGTGATATCGATGTTTCTGGAGCCCTTGTAAAGGATTGGGATGTCGAAGGCATTGCCATGAAGATGGGGATTGCGAAGAAATAAACCCGTAAAAAGGTTTAAAAATCAAAGAAATTTAGAACTCAAATTATAGAGCAGAAAGGAAATTGATTCATATGGATTTTGCTGTCTGGGAACCGATTTATGAACGAATCCTTGAAGATTTCGGATTCGACCGAGCAGGCGATGAAAAGGCAGCTTTATTCCTTTCCTGCATGCTGACTGAGGAAAATACTGTCAGTCTGTCTGAACTCAAAGCAGTAATTTCCGGAAAGCCTGTACTGGTCTGTGGAAATGCTCCGAGGCTCAGGAGTGACCTTTCGGAAATCAATCTTTCTGATTTTACGGTAATTGCGGCCGATGGAGCAGCTGCTGTATTAATGGATATGGGTATTGTGCCTGAGATCATCTGTACCGATCTTGATGGCAATTCTGAAGCTGATATCAAAAAAGAGATCCTTGCCTGCGAAAAGGGTTCGATAGTTCTTATTCACGCACATGGGGATAATATCGATAAGCTTGAAAGATATGTGCCTCGCTTTAAACGATTTGTTGCAACTACTCAGGCAAGACCTTTTGATAAGGTCTATAATTTTGGAGGTTTCAGTGATGGAGACCGATGCTTTTTTGTAGCTAGAGAATTTGGAGCTGAAAAAATTAGGCTGGCAGGTTTTGATTTTGAAGATAGCGATGTAAACCCAATTAAGAAAAAGAAATTGAAATGGGCAAAGAAATTGATGGGGATTCTAGATTATTAAAAATCAAGAAATCCAACTAAAAGTAATAAATGTATAATTAATTAACAAGCTTTCTTCTTTTTTATTCACGATCTGAATCGAAAAACTGACCCTATTGAAAAGTTGTCTTTTATATAGACATTTTACATGAAATGAAAAAGGCTGAAGTTATAAAGTTCAAAAATAAAAAGAGTTGTACAACTTTTTCAACAAAATTTACATCTTTTAAGGCCTTAAATTAGATTTAGCCAGAAAATAGGGCTTATAGAGATTATTGAGATAATATTTTTTGGCTAAACATTCAATTACAGATTTTTATTCCTGATTTATTGAAAGCTTTAATAGAATTAGGAATTGTAGAATAAATGCAAAAGTAAGCTTGTTCTATTGACAGAGGGTTTACCCAGTTTTATGAAGACTATTTATATTCAGAAACAGTTATTCTAGGTCTTTTATATAATCTATAATTCTATGTTAAATTGTACTTTCATGGTAGAATTGTTCCTCTCTAATGGAAGCAAGTAACTTTAAAAACTTTTAAAAAAATCGCCGTGAAAGTATTATTGGGGTGGGTGAAGACCTTTGATTAGAGATGTAATTCTCTAATCTAAAAAGCCTCACTATACAACATCTAAAAAGTCTAAAATAACATAGCAAAATTTCGGAGGAAAATATAATGTGGAACGGATGCGGCTGGGGCGGCTGCGGCTGGGGCGGCGGCTGGCGCCGTTGGGGCCGCGGATGCGGCTGGGGTGGCTGCGGCGGCTGGGGCGGCTGGTGGTAAGAACAATCACCAGGCCAATTGCTGAGCTGAAGAACTATTGAACACATTTCGGAGGAAAATATAATGTGGAACGGATGCGGCTGGGGCGGCTGCGGCTGGGGCCGCGGCTGGGGCCGCGGATGCGGCTGGGGTGGCTGCGGCGGCTGGGGCGGCTGGTGGTAAGAACAATCACCAGACCAACCGCTGAGCCCAAGAATTATTGAACATCGATGAGTATATTATAGCCATCAATTCAAAGCAAGGAAAATGACTTCTAATTAGTTGTCTCATCTTGAATTGATGGTTATATATTTATCGCCTGTTTTTTTCTGCCTGCTGTTTAGAAATTACAATCTTAGCTACTTGATAGTAAACTCATTCTGTCAAAACTCATTTAAATGCAATTAATTGATAAATTTTCGAATTGTTTTCGAAATAAATTGAAAATTAAGCATATCAATAGTTGAATCAAAAATTCGGCATATTTAAGGGCCAACTCGAAAATTAGGTATTTATAAGAAATAATCAACTTCAGGAATAATCAACTTCTAAATAAAGATATTAGATTGTTGAAGTTTAAAAACTTGATGAGTAGTACTATTTTCTTCCCTTCTAAGCACATATTTAAAGCCTTTAAGTAAGTAATATTTTGATAATATGACTTTTCTACACCATAGAGACTCAATTTTGGCATGAATATTGAATTGAAAACTGAAATCCCTGGTTTTAGAGAAATTTTAAGAAATTAAAACTCGTAAATTAAAAGTAAAATTAAACGTGTTTTCCGAAAGCATAATTTCGTAGCTTTTTCAATGACTATTTAATATTAAGGATATATTATTCTATTGCCTTTATATAATTTATAATTATATTATTAATTGTACTTCCTGACAATTAAGATTAAATCTGCTCCTTTTTAATCAAAGACAGATTACAACGCGATTGCTAGGAGTAACAATAGAGTTGGGAAGCCGATATAAATTTTGATTGGAGAAATAATACTCGAATCTTAAAATTATATCTGCTTCAATATATAAAACATTATGTAACAAAAACATACAACAATAGAAATATAGAAAATAAGGAGGAAAATTTATGGGAGGATGTGGAGGATTTCCATTCTTTAGAAACAGATTCGATGGTTGCGGTGGATGTGGCTTTGGCGGCTTTGGCGGCTTTGGCGGTTGCGGCTTTGATGGCGGTAGGAGAGAGCGCGAGGTTAACTGCATAACAGCAGTTCGTGCCTGTAGGTTTAAAGACTGCGGCCGTGACGGCTTTGACGGCTGGTGCTAAACAGCGGTTGTTTAAGCCGCTATCTCTTATTAGCTGACCACTGACCAATCAATCACAAATTAGATAGACAGATACAAAACGTAAAACCGATGATGGCTCACTCATACAGCCCTTCGCCGGACTATAGAAGCAGGAGAACCTTAATTGTATCAGAATAAAATTATTCAAAGGTCTCTCCTGTAATTAACTGGCGTTCCTTAAGAAAGGCAAACGAATGAGCCCATCTCATTTTATTCATCCAGCACTAACGCAGTTTAATTTAAGAACCAGCCGTATAGGAATTTAAATGATTAAGTCTAAGTATTTATCTGTCTTCAGATCTGCTTTTACTTTGTTTTCCCAGAGTTATCTTAACTTTTCATGTTATCTAGTCACAATCATATACAAGAACCTCATCTGACTACTCTGATTTACAGTTAGCCCATTCAAAAACTTAATGTAACGTGCTTGTCTCAGCCGTTACAGCCTTCAGATTTTTGAGTTCAATTTTGGAAAATAGTTTAATTAAATGGAAAATTAAGTATTTATAGGAAATAGCCAACTTTATCAAAAACCAACTTTTAGATAAAGACGTTAGAGTGTTGAAGTTCAAAAATCGGATGAGTAATGCTATTTTCTTTTGCTAAATACATATGTTTTAAGCCCCTAAAAGGAGTTTAATTGGAAGATATAACTTATTTATATCATAGCGGCTCTATTTTTGCATAAATATTCAATTAAATCCTGAAACTCCTGGTTTTAGAGAAGTTTAGGTAATCAAAATTTGTAAATTAAACTTAAAATTGAACGTATTTGCTGGAGCATGATTCCTCAGCTTTTTCAATGACTATTTTATATTAAGAATATATTATTCTATTATGCTTATATATCTTATAACTATATTATTGATTGCACTTTATGACAACTAAAGTTAAATCTGCTTTTCTATTGTCGCAAGTAGATTAACATAATTGTCAGAAGTAACAACAGAGTTGAGGAGTCGGTATAATATTTGATTAGAGGATTATATACTCGAATCTTAGAGTTATATTTGCTCCAATATATATAATTATAAAAATACATAGAAAAAAATAGAAAACTAAAAATAAAATAACAAATATAATATAGGAGGCAAATACAATGGGATTTCCGTTCTTTAGAAACAGATTTGATGATTGCGGCTGCTGCGGCGGCTTTGGCGGATTGTTTGGTGGTTTCTTTGGCGGCTGCGGCGACGGCTGCGGCTGCGGTTGTGGATGTAAAAAGGAGCGCGAGGTTAAGTGCATAACGGCAATCCGTGCCTGTAAGTTTGAAGACGAAGGACGCCGCGGCTGGGACGGCTGGTGGTAAATAGCGATTGATTAGGTATTGATTCAATCGTTCTGACTAATCGAACCACGGATTGAATAGACAGATATAAA
>JAMXLQ010000263.1 GCA_024280975.1 Methanosarcina sp. | reverse complement strand
TATATTTTAGATGTTAAAACAATTTTACTCAGGTGCATGTACAATAACAGTAAGTTCCCATTCTTCGAACTCTTTAAATGATTACACCAGATATGTTTTTGGTGGCAAATTCTTTTAAGCCCAGTTCGTATACAAGCTGGTGACAAACTGAATATAGTCACTCATTTCGAATATGCGATTCCTACAGGAGTAAAATCAACTCTGTCATTGATATAGTGATATCTTTGGAAGCAAAGCTTTTTATATTAATGACGAATTGTCATTTAATGATAAAACGTCATTTAATGGTAAATTGGTATATAATGGACTTAATCCATTTACTGATGATACATCCTAACTCGGAGAATTTACATGTCAACAGCTGCGAGGAGAGAAAGAGAAAAAGAGAAACGGCGTAATGATATCATTGATGTAGCTGAGAGGCTGTTCTTTTCTAGAGGCTATGATAATGTCACTATGGAAGATATAGCCAGGGAGACTGAGCTGGCAAGGGGTACGCTCTATCTGTACTTCAAGAACAAGGACGATATCTACATCGCCATAGCCATCCGCGGCTTGAAGATACTCAATGGTCTTTTCAGGGAAGGCTACATGAAGGGTAATACCGGTATCGAGAAGATTAAGTTGATGCTGTTAGCCGTATATGACTTTTACAGGAAATACCCGGGATATTACACGACGATCGGGAACATGCAGAGCCGTGGCTTTAATAAAGAAGATTATCCGGAAATGGAAGAGGTGGAGAGCATCCATGGAGACAGCTTCCGCATGGTACTGGATGCTTTTAACATGGGCATCAAGAAAGGCACGGTCAGGAGCGATGTTGACCCGGCGAAGGCCGCGTTTATCCTGACCGCGTCCATGCAAAGTGTACTCAACACCTCCCCAGCCGACGAACTTGTAGAATATGCCGTGGATATGATGCTTCGCTCCATCGAGGATACGAAATAACACTGGTGGCAGCAATATACCGTCCTATTAATTAATCTGAAAATTCGACTGGAGTAGCGTAAGCTCCGGCCGAAGAGATGAATATCTGGATAAGTAAGGTGATATAAATGGCGTTAGAAGAAGATGTTATGGTACACTTTGGAAACTGGTGGCTGGTAGCTATCTGGATAGTGATCTACGCGATCTTCCTGTTGTTCGTACCATTCTATAAGAAGAGTCAGGTCAAGCCTGCAGGCGTTTATGCAGCATTCATTGTGGCCTTTGCGGTAGAGATGTTCGGCGTGCCGTTTAGTATGTTCATCATCGGCTGGTTGTTTGGTATCTGGTTACCGGAAGGCATATTATGGGGACATACACTCGGGCAATACATTGGTGATTGGGGAACATGGATAGGAGCATTAGTATCACTAGCGGGCGCTTTTTTTGTAATCTCGGGCTGGAGCAAGATTCATAAGGAGTACTGGAGCAAAGAGACCGGACAGGGGCACCTTGTCAAGACAGGCATATACAAGTATATCCGTCACCCACAATACACAGGTTTCTTCCTAATAACGGTGGGAGTTATGATGACCTGGGTCACGATACCACTTTTATTGTTGTATTGTTTGCTACTCTTCCTGTACTACGGGCTGGCGAAACGGGAAGAGAAGGACATGGAAGCAGAGTTTGGCGACGAGTATGTAAGATATAAAGAGACAACGAAGATGTTTATACCATATATCATATAATCTCAGTTATATGTTCAAAAATTAAGCTAATCCTTGAATGGAGGGCAAAACCTCCTTTCAAGTATGGGCTAGCAAGTAATTCAGCAATTCTTTTTCTTTTGGTGCATTGATCTCAGTTTCGAATATGGGTTTTATTTTTCCCTTAACTTTGCAAGCACCAGAGATTAGTCAATTGCTAACGATTATCTCCCACAATAACTCTTTTTTAAATACATATTTATAAAGTTTATAGGGATTTGTTTATTTTATTTGGGATTTTGTTCATTTAAAGTTTGGACAAAAATAGGCTTAAGTGGATTTAATACCAACAAGTAAGAAATAATAGAAAGGGGTTTTAATGTGAATTCGGCCAACAAACCTTCAGAAAGTGATCAGTCAGATGAAGGTCCAAACTTGAGAATATCAGGGGATAAAAAATCTGGGGAAGACTTTTCTCCAGAGCCTCTATTTCTGGAAGACCTTTACCATATTTATGGAATTGAACGTAGTCATGCCGATAATGTGGCCAGAAACGCTCTTGAGCTCTTTGACATTCTTAATTCTATACACGGACTGAATCCCAAAATGCGAAACCTGGTGGAAATAGCTGCACTTGTTCATGATACCGGAGTGGCAACAGATTTTAAAAACCATCACAAAGCAGGAAGGAACATTTTGCTCCTTCACCCGCCTTTAGAGCTGCCTGAAAGACTTAGGCCTGTTGTTGCCTGGACCGCTTTCCTGCACAAAAAAAGTGTAGGAAAAGAGAAAGTTGAGAAACTTAAAGAAAAAGATTTCGGGAAAATGCCTGAGGACCTTCAGGAACTTACCCTGAAAGTGGCTGCCCTTGTTAGGCTTGCCGATGCCCTTGATTACAGCAGGATGGAAAGCAGGCTCGGAAAAGTTACCTTCGGGAAGCGGAGTATCAGGTTTGAGATCGAAGGACAGGGAGCTGTAATTGATGCAGATAGAATGGCAAAAAAAGGCGACCTCTGGCATCTCGTTTACGATACCAGGCTTGATTTCAGGCCTGCACCTAAGAAGTAATAAACTCGGTAATCTGAAAAGCTGGACACAGCAAAAATCTGGAACTAGCCTGAAAAGCTAAAGCAAAAAATTGAAGTATTTATGTCTTTTCATATTGAAACTAGTCTATGGAGTATAGTTTTATGGGTCACCTTATACTTGTCAGGCATGCAGAACCTGGCTTAAAGCCTGAAGACAGGCTTGCCGGCTGGGTGGATGTTTCTCTCAGCAGGAAAGGAATCGAAGAGGCTCTTGAGTGTTCAGTAGAACTAGAAAAGTTTGAACTGGACCTTGCTTTTGCCTCAAACCTTGTTCGGACGCAGGAAACACTTTTCATAATATTATCCGGGCAGAAAAAGACAGGGATTGTCGTCCATGAGGGAGCAGGCGACAAAGGGGATTCGGAGAAAACTGATTGGTACTCGTATCCTGAAAAGCTCGGTAAAAAACTCATCCCGATCTATTTCACCCCTTCTCTAAACGAGCGCTACTACGGCAAGCTCCAGGGCAGAAAAAAACAGAAGATGGAAGAAAAATACGGGGCAGAAAAGCTTGCCTCCTGGAGATGGGACTTTGAGCCAGGCCCGCCTGAAGGAGAAAGTCTCAAAGCCGTATATGAACGTGCAGTACCTTATTTTGAGGAGAAGATCCTGCCTGCCGTAAAAACAGGGAAAAATGTACTGGTCTGTGCTCACCAGAGCAGTCTGAGAGCTCTTGTCAAATATATAGAAAGGATTCCAGATGAAGATATCAGGGAAATCAGGTTCTCCACAGGCGAACTTGCTATATATCGGTATTCTGAAGGCAAGCTAATCCGAGAGAACGCCGAGATGAGCCCTGAGACCAAAAGGAACCTCTGATATTTCTTTAATCTTTTTCATAACTCCTTTCCTGATTCCTTTCTTATTTCCTAATTCCTTCCTTAATTTTTTCGAATCCTTTCTTAAATCCCATCCCTTCTTAAGTCTCTTCTTCCATTTGGGTTCTCAGTTTTGAGTGTTCGGATATTGGAAAGGAGTTTGATACCATAGAAATCCTCTTAGAGAAACCTAGTGTTGTAAAAGAGTTTACATATAGCCCAGAGGCAGAATATAGAGTGGTTCTTCGTTTACTGGCAGTTTAAGCACGTTTTTTACCTCTTCATCGTCAAAAGCTCCTACTGCACAAGTTCCTATTCCTAGTTCCACTCCCAGGAGATATACGTTCTGTGCAGCGTGCCCTGCTTCCATATGTGTGTAACGACGGCCTCTATTGCCGTATTTGTCTGTTATCCGTGCATAGACTGCAGAAATAACAATTGAAACGGGAGCATTTTTAATCATAGACTGGAAAAGAGCAGCTTTTGAAAGCTTCTCTCTCATATCCCCTGCAATTTCCCGGACAAGAGAATGTTCTTCAGGCAGGTATCTATAAACCCCAACTCCAGGCTCGTTTCCTTCTCCGACAACAATATGAATTTCAAGCGGGTAGAGCGCGCCTGCTGAAGGGGATGTCCTTAAATCCTCTTTGCAGGAACTTATTCCCTGAACTGCCCAAAGCAAACGGGAAATAACGGATTCGGAGAATTTTTCGTCTTTATATCTTCGTACTGACCTCCGCTTTTCAATGAGTTCTTCAATGTGGCTCCTGTCGGAAGTTTTCAGCCCGGGCAATTTCACTTTCACAGGCAGACCTGCCGCGCTCTGGTTTTCTATATTTATTCCCATACTCGTTCCCCCTTATTTGGTTTTAAACATTATTTTATAAAATATAAATTTACCAAATAATAAGGTAACTATTCGTATATGTTTAGAAATAGGAACCAGTCTCTATATTATTTCCAAAAATCCTTGAAGTTCTGCGAATTGAGCTTCACTTTCCAGAGAGTTGGAAGATCTACCCCTTAGATTTTAAAAATGCTGCAATTGAGTTATGGTTATTTGGACCGGATTTTAAATAAGAATCTTCTTCGAATGTTAAATTATATATAAAAATCCTCTTAATTACTCTTATTGTGAAATAAACACAATGGGGGAATTAAGTATAGCCGATAATACAGATAAAGTTGCTGAAAATGTTCCAGGGCCTTATTATTGTGACTATGGCTGTATAGCCTGCCATCTGTGTGTGGATACTGCACCACAGAATTTTAAGATGAATGAAGACGACTCTAATGCCTATGTATATAAGCAGCCTGAAAATGAAGAAGAAAAAGAACTTTGCGAAGAAGCTTTAGATGCATGTCCAGTTGATGCAATAGGAAATGACGGCTAAAGTTGTTTATTTAAGCCAATTCTCCTGACTTTTTATAACTTTTACCATTTTTTATTGCTTTTTATTTCCTTTAGAACTTGTTCGCCGACTGTTGGATGCTTATTAACCTGTATTGGGTGTTTATTAGCCTGTTCATTGACTTCTAACTTTTTTTATTCCTTTTCAATCTCTGAATAGATTCTGGAAAGCCCTTGGAGAGTGGAGTAACCTTTTCTGGTAATGATATAGTCTCCTCGCTCATTTCGCTGTAAAATCATGCCTGTTTCAAGTAATTTCTGGAGATGAAAAAGCAGATTTCCGCCGCGCAGGCCTGTAAGCTTGGAAAGTTCTGAAAATGTTTTGCTCCCTCCGGAAAGCGCTTTCAGCATCAGGAGGCGCTGTCGATTTGCTACCGGCTCACAAACCTCGGAGACCAGTTTTTCAGGCTCGATTTCGCTAATGTCTACTTTTCTATCCCCTTCTTCCCGAGCTTCATAGATCTGGAGTGAACGCATGAGTTTGACCTGCTTTTCAAAAAGATTTGTAGCTTCCGAAAAACACTTGCCGCAACTGGAGGTTTTTGCTTCCTTTTTAAGTTCCTCCAGCCTATCCCGGTACAGTTTTATGGTTTCAGCTTCGATCTTGCTTCTCCCGACAAGCCCTGCAGTTTCTTGCAGGAGCTCACGAAAAGCCGTTTCACAAAAATCCCGCATCCTGCAGTCCATTGTCATCCAGTTATGCATCCTCTCACTCACATCCTCACAGAGATAATCTACCATGGGCCTCATGAAGTTCCTCTTCATCTCCCCAATCATCCCTTCAATATGCTGCTGGTTTTCCCGCTGCAAAAACCGTGAGAACTCATGCCGCAGAGTTGTTACTTCTTCCTTAATAGAGTGAAGCTCCTCTCGATAATAAATTTCGGGATTTTCGTTCGCTGTTTCCATTTTTATTTGCCTCGAAAAACGCTCAAAATTGGATCGTATGTAGTTATTATTTTTAGTTAAAGATTTTATTTAACCAGAGTCAACAATCAACGTTGCTAGCAATGCCGTTAATTGAAGGCATTATTAAGGTGTTTATTAAAACTGATACTTGAAGGCACTATTAAAGGTTGTCAATTAAAGGTTATTTTTCTACACAATCTAAGATTAGTACACAATTATGACGCTCAAGTATATAAGTATACACAGCTCTCCTGATTCTGGTGATAAATCATGGAATTACGGGATATAAACAACTTCGTACAGACCGCAAATGAAGATCAGCTCAAAGCTTTCGGCTTCCTCGGACAGTGGATGGCAGAAAACATCCCTAAATACTGTACCTGTGCCTCAAAGTGCTCCCAGAACTGTGAACTTGCAAAGGCACTTGGAGGGGCACTTCAGGCGGCCGGACAGAAGCTTCAGGTACAGTAATCAGAACAAAAAGTAGAAAAAAGCAGAATTCTATCTGGATCTGCTGCCTTTCATTTTTATTTTTTCATCTGTCATCCGGCGCGACGTTTCGGAACTCTTGCCTGCGCTGGCCGGAAACCATATTGTAATGCTTATGTAAGTATATATAAACTAAAGGATGTATTTAATTTAGAATCTAATCGGGGAATTCAAGATGGAACCAACGACATCCGAAAGGGAAAGCTTCTGGAACGCAAAAACTTATGCATTCGTCACCGATCATACAAAGCCAGCAATGAAATGGGCTATATCCGAACTTAAAACCCGGGGCAAAAATATCTATGTTATTGATCTTTCCGACAAGCCTGAACCTGGCTCTTTAAGAAAAATCTCCGAACTTCCAGCGGGTCTTGACCGTGCCGTCCTCGGCGTCACAAAAACCGACCCTGGAGATCTTATCCCTGCCCTGAAAGAGAAAGGCATAACCAAAGTCTGGCTCCACTGGAATACAGAAACCGAAAAAGCTCTGGCAGCCTGCAAGGCTAAAGGTCTTGAATGCATGATCGAACACTGCCCTATGATGTACCTCGGAAGCGGGTTAAGTATACATGGAATGCACAGAGCGATTGCAAAGATGATGGGGAAGTATTGAAAACGCGGCTGGTTAAATTTTTAACCTGACACGCTCACTTTTTAAGTGTCGAAGCCTGTTTCCATTGCCTACTTTGATGATTTTCCGAAATAAGGTTATTTTATAAATTAGTTTGCGAATATTTTGGATCAAATTCCT
>JAMXLQ010000262.1 GCA_024280975.1 Methanosarcina sp. | reverse complement strand
ACAGCCATAAGAGGCTCCAAAACCACAATCGAAACAAGAGATGTTGCTGCTAGATTCAGGATACTTCCCAAACCTGCAAATTCACCGATAAAGTTGTTGATTAAGGCCAGCCCTATGTAGATTACCCAGACAAAGAAAACATCCAGCTTGTTATCCATAAAGAACTTGAATCCCGCACTTAAACCCTCAAGAGGTCCAAGCTCGTCGATCACAAGGGCATATGTGCTGAGAGAAAGTGCGAGATTTACGAGTATTATGTACACAGTCCATAGAATAATTCCGATAGCAAGCGCGGTCATGCCATGCATCGAAGCTTCCGGATTTTGGATAAGTGCATTCAGGTTTCCTACCGAAAGTGCTCCTGGCACTATAAATATTATTCCTACAAGTAAGAGCAGAGCAATTAGCAGGATTGCCATGAAATACCTGAAGACATTTTTCGAACCCGAGACTACCATGTCCGAGAGCACGGTATCTCCTGTTTCCAAGGCCTTTTTTGCCATTCCTATTGCTCCAGCTGTGAAAAAGGACTGCATGAACATCGAAAACAGGAAAAACCCAAGGAGCAGAGATACAGATAAGATGATATTTTTAGAAAAACCGCCCCAAATCATGGAAAAAATTTCTTCATCCGAAAGGGTTGAAGGATCTATGACACTCCCGGTACTTGAAGTAAAGACTAAAATTCCTATTAAGCCAAAGAAAAGGAAATAAAGAATGAGTTCAACAAGAAAATTAAGGACGAAAGGAATACAGATATTTAAGTTTCTAATCCAGCTTTTGAATCCTTTATTAAGTACTGTTCCAAACTCTTCATACATGTGCTGTGACCTTCCAATATAAAGGCAGTGCTCCTACACCTCTTTTGTAACTATACCCAAACAGGCACCAAAAGTATAGATAGTATGCAGGCTCACAGATACCATTTTTCGGATATATATGCCGAAGACAAATATAAAATCTCTTATCCTCGTACTATGAAATATACAGATTAACTCAGACGATACAAGTACTAGGCGAATAAAGGTGATAATATGAAAATGCTGGAAACTCGCGAATGTTTGCAGGTTCCTGAAGAACCCAGTGATAGTGGTAATAAAGAAGAAATTCTCGTTCTGGGCCACTGCTTGCTCAACCCGCTTGCAAGAGTGAAAGGAGTAAAACCTGTCCAGCCTATTGATACACGAGGCGCAAACGTTATTCAGCTCCCCTGCCCGGAAGCGATGTTTTTCGGCATGAGGCGCCGGGAAATCACTAAAGACCAGCTCGACCATCCTGCCTACCGGCGTTTTTGTAGAGAAATCTTTACCCATTTTGCAGACCTGCTCGAAGACCTTGCAGCCAGCGGCGTAAAAATAAAAATCCTCGGCGTCCCAAAAAGCCCCTCCTGTGGTGTGAAAATAACCAGTGTCGGCGGAGAGCCAGGCAAGGTAAAAGAATTCCATCACAGGCACGCGCCAGGACCTGGGGTGTTTATGGAAGAGATTATAAAGGAACTCAATAAGAGGAATGTAAAGTTTGAGATAGAAGATGCGGGAAAGTAAAGCAACTTTAAATCAGCATAAGGTATAAAGGCTTAAACAAGATAGCTTTATTAAAATAAAGTTAGTTTATGCTTTTTTTCTCACCGCAGATCCGGTAATAATCTCAATATCTTCAACTGTATTTATGTTAGCAAAAGTCATCAAGTCAAGATCAAGCTTCTTAATTTCCGAAACCTCAACGAAAACTATATCCTTCATTTCGAAAACCGGCGTAAGTACCGAACATCTTCCTTTCTCAAAGGCTTTTTCGATTTCAGGAATCAGTTTTTTAGAATAGACAGCATGCAAAGGCTCAAATTTTCCATCCCCCCATTTCGGTAGGGCAGCATCGTGCCCGTTTGCTTTCTCAAACAGCAGGTCTACAACCCTGGAATCTACAAAAGGCATATCCCCCGCACAGACAAAAGAATATTCTGCCCTGGATTCGAGCAGCCCCGCCCGAATGCCATCAAGAGGGCCGGCGTCTTCCAGAGTATCAAAACAGAAACGGATTTCACGGGCGGGAAATTTTTCAAGCACAGGTCTGAACTTTTCTTCTTGCTTTTTGTCCCGGAACGAAAGAATAACCTCATCTACAACCCGAAAAAGGCTTTCAAGGAGGCGCTCAAGAATTGTTTTGCCTTCAAATTCGATAAGGGCTTTCTCGACTCTGCCCATTCGCCTGCCCCTGCCGCCTGCCAGCACGACTGCGCTTCTAAATTTCGTTTGTTTTCTACCTAGTTCTGTTTTTTCGTCCATTTGATCATTTCCGGGGTCTTATGGCTTTAGTTTTTCTTTGTTTTTTCTTTCGACTTTTCTTTAGGTTTCAGGCTTTCTTCTCATCTTGTTCTCTGCCGTGAACCCAAAATTCTTCTTTTTCCGTAAATTCCTTCTTCCAGATTGGAGCTTCGGCTTTTAGGTGTTCTATGGCTTCGCTGAGGGCAGGGAAAAGCTCTTTTCTGTGAGCGGATGCGATAACAATATATACTATGTCTTCTCCGGCATTAATAATGCCTGTTTTGTGATGAATCAGGACTTCAAGGATGCCTTCTTTTTGTTTGAGTTCTTCCCGGATCCGGTCAAGGGCTTTCGAAGCTTCTGGTTCGTATTTTTCAAACTCGAGCCTGGAAGTTCTCTCATCTCCGGCCAGCTCGCGGACGATACCGGTAAAAGTTCCGATTGCGCCTGCTTTCCGGATGGTAGGGTTTTTTCTAGCTTTCTTTATGAGGGCTTCCAGGGTGTATCGGTCAGGCTGAGCGAGGGCCATTCCTACAAGAGAGGCCGTAAGTTCCTCGTGCATATCAACATCTGCCGGTATCCTGAAAACAACGTTGGAAACGCTCTGAAGGTCGCCAAGCACGATTTTCGGAAGGTTGCTTTCTTTAAAGCCCTCTACCACGGCAAAATCGAACCCCTGGTCACAAAGTAGATCAAGCGCGTCTTCAAGGCCCAAGTCTCTGGAAAAGCTGACAAGTTCGGTACCTATTGCTTCTGTGCCTGTTATTCCTATTACCATGTCAGCCCCCGCATCAAAATGCCTGCCTGTATCGGTCTCTGCGGGATTGAGGTGCTGCTCCCCCATGTGCTTTATCGTGCCTACTCTCCCGAATCCGGAAAGATTTCTGACAAGAGCTGAAACTACGGATGTCTTACCCGATTTTTTATACCCTACAACTGAAATGACTTTCATCAAAGAGCGTTATGCATCTTCCGGTATAAGTAGGGGCCGGCATTTTTCATCTCTTTTTTTAATTTTATAAATTGTTTTGTGAAGATTCAAATATTGAAACTTTGATATTATCTAGAAAGAGTTTGATCAATTTAAAATTTGTATTTACACAGAAATTTTCCATTAATGGGAAAAAGAGGGGGTCAGGTCAATTATGGAAATAAATAAGGTCAGGATTCAGGATATTCCTGAGGAGGAACGCCCAAGGGAGAGGCTTATTCGAAATGGGCCGGAATCACTTTCAAACGCGGAATTGCTTGGGATAATCCTCAGGACAGGATCAAGGGAAGAGAATGTTATCAGCCTGTCAAGCCGAATACTTTCAAAATATAATATCAAGCAACTCAGTCTTGCAAATGTCTCAAGGCTTATGCAGGAGAACGGAGTTGGAAAGGCAAAAGCTGCCCAGATAGCTGCAGTTTTCGAACTTGCCCGGAGGCTTGAGACCTTTGTGGAAGAGCCAAAAAGAAAAATCTGCTCCCCAAAGGATGTATACACCTTAATGTATCCTAAAATGCGCGAACAAAAAAAAGAAAAATTTATAACACTTTGTCTTGATACAAAAAACCAGATACTGAAAGAAGAAGTCGTATCTATCGGCAGTTTGAATGCTAGCATCGTTCATCCACGTGAGGTTTTCAAGTCCGCCCTAATGGAATCATCAGCATCGGTAATTATGGTCCATAATCATCCCTCAGGGGACCCAAGCCCAAGCCGAGAAGACATAATGGTCACCGAGAAAATGGTAGAAGGAGGAAAACTCCTTGGCATTGACGTGCTTGACCACATTATTATCGGGGACGGCAAATATGTAAGCCTTAAAGATGAAGGCTTTGTAAAATAAAAATAATTTAAAGACTGAGACTTTCAATGTAGAAACTTTCAATGTAGTTACTTTCTGCAGATTGAAAACTGCAATAGAATAACATGAGAAATATAGAATAACATGAGAAATGAAAAAATAGTTGAAGACTATGAAAGTTGTAAGTATTAACGGAAGCCCACGAAAAGATGGCAATACTGCAATCCTAATTCAAGTTGTATTTGAGGAATTGACAAAAGAGGGCATTGAAACCGAACTTATTCAACTATCTGGGAAAAGCGTAGAAGGATGTAAAGCTTGCTGGGCTTGCCATAAAAACAAAAATAAGCAATGTGTGACTACGGACGATTTTTTTAATGAGTGTTTTGCAAAAATGCTTGTTTCAGACGGAATTATTCTCGGGTCTCCGGTATATTCAGCTGGTGTGACCTCTCAAATGAAGGCCTTAATTAACAGGGCAAGTATGGTACTTGCAGGAAATCGAGGGCTTTTCAAGCATAAAGTTGGAGCCTCGGTTGTAGCTGCTCGCCGAGGCGGTGCTATAAGTGCCTTTAATACCCTGAGCAATTTTCTACATAGCAAAGAAATGTTTTTGGTAGGTTCAAGAAGGCAGTCAGCAAACCTACCGATAAAAAGATAAATAGTTGTTTTTTAAAGGTTACCTCACATTGAGTGCGAGTGATTTATAGATTAAAACCTGTGGACATCTATTATCAGGGGCTATAGTCAAATACCAGAATTAAGCTGTTTACACGAAATTTATCATCCTGCCAAATCCGCATCATCGGACTTTACCTTATTGAGT
>JAMXLQ010000261.1 GCA_024280975.1 Methanosarcina sp. | reverse complement strand
TTTCTGCAGAGAAAAAAGGTAATCAATGGTTATTTTCAGTGCAGGATAACGGGATTGGGATTGATCCCAAATATTCAGAGAGAATCTTTGAAGTGTTTAAAAGGCTTCATAAAAGAGAGGAATACCCTGGAACAGGAATAGGGCTTTCAATATGTAAGAAAATTGTAGAAAGGCATGGAGGAAATATATGGGTAGAGTCCGAACTGGGTAAGGGTTCAACCTTTTATTTCACTTTGCTAATTAACCCCGGAGAATTTCAAAAACTAACACTTAACAAATAAGAAAAGCTTACTCTTACTGTGAATGTCTTTGTAGATTTTGAAAAATAAAAATTTGATTGAAATTTTTTCTGGAGCAACCATAAATGTGCTAAACTTCATAGTCGAGAACCTATTTTGAAAGCTCGATTAAACATTTATTAGTTCATAATAATTTATATGATCGATTAGAAACCTTCACATTTTAGTTAGATTCACTAGGAGTCTCATAGATGAGAACAATAATAGCAGCCAAACCCATAGAAATTCTATTAGTAGAAGATAGTAGAGGCGATATTGGGCTAATTGAAGAAGTTTTTGAAGAGGCAAAGATTAGAAACAACCTTCACATTGCAGAAGACGGAGAAGAGGCAATCCTATTTTTAAATAAAGAGGGACAGTTTTTAGATGCTCCACGCCCAGATATAATTCTTCTGGACTTGAATCTCCCGAAAAAGGATGGGCGTGAAGTTCTTCAAGAAGTAAAAGAAGATGATAACCTTAAAAATATACCGATAGTGGTTCTAACTACTTCTAAAGCTGAAGAAGATGTACTGAAATCTTATAATCTGCACGCTAATGCTTATATCACCAAGCCTGTTGACTTTGATCAATTCATAAAAGTAATTAAATGTATAGAAGACTTCTGGCTCCAAGTAGTAAAGTTGCCACCAAAATAAAACATGTATGTATGGATAGGGCGATTTGACTATGGATAACAACGTCAAAATCTTACTTTTTGAAGATAATCCAGGAGATGCAGGTCTGATTGAAGACGTGCTTGAGGAATTCGCGGATTTTCGATATGAACTTATAAATGTTGAGACTCTGAACGAAGGCTTAAGTCTTCTTAAAGAAAGTTCATTTGATGTAATATTATCCGACCTGGGGCTGCCAGATAGCGATGGTATTGATACTTTTCTTGAGATTCATGCAAGAAATTCACGAGTCCCTATCATAATCCTGACGGGAATGAACGATGAAAGAATCGGAATCGATGCTGTAAAGAAAGGTGCTCAGGACTATCTGGTTAAAGGGCAGGTAGATGGCAGGTTGCTGAAACGTTCTGTCCAGTATTCAATTGAGCGTAAGAAAGCAGAGGAGAGAGTTAAAAACCTGGCAAGTGTTGTGGAGTCATCAAATGATGCTATTATAACCAAGTCTCTTGATGGTATAATTACCAGCTGGAATCAAGGAGCAGAGCAAATCTATGGGTATTCGGCTGAAGAAATTTTGGGGAAATCCTCAGCTATTCTAATCCCACAAGATTTAGGCAAAGAGACAATAAAATTGGCTGAAATGATTATACAAGGGGAAAATATTCGCCAGTACCAGACCTCAAGGCTAAGAAAAGATGGTAAGATCATAGACATCTCAATGACTCTTTCTCCAATTTTTGGGACTTCTGGAAAGCTGACAGCTATTTCAGTTATTGCCAGAGATATAACCGAGAGCAAAAAAGCTGAAGAAAAGCTCCAGAAAAGTGAGGAAAGATATCGAATTGTTACGGAACAGACAGGTCAGTTAATATATGAATACGATATTGAAGAAAATAAAATCTATTGGGCAGGCGCCATAGAAAAGGTTACAGGATATACTCAGGAAGAATTACTGAATACTGGCATTGAACTGTGGGTAAACAATGTCCATCCTAAAGACCAGAAAAAAGTCTGGAGTCAAAAGATAAAAGACTGCGGCCAGAAAGTAAAGAGCACTGAAAATAAGAGAAATTTCCACCTGGAATATTGTTTTAGAAGGAAGGACGGAGATTATATCTACATCGAAGATCACGGAGTCTACCTTCAAAAGGGAAATTATCTTACAAATAAAGTCCTCGGGATAATGAAGGATATCACAGAAAGGAAAAAGGCTGAAAGTTTCCTTAAAAAAATTGAAGAAGCCCGTAAAAAGGAAATTCATCACAGAATAAAAAATAATCTGCAGGTAATCTCATCTCTTCTCGATCTGCAGGCGGAAAAGTTTGTTCACAACGACATATATGACACTTCAAAGATTCTTGCAGCCTTCAAGGACAGTCAGAATCGGGTTATTTCTATGGCTCTGATCCATGAAGAACTTTATGGGTCAAAAGAAGTCAGTACTCTTAACTTTGCAGCGTATCTGCGCAAGCTAACCGATGAACTTTTCAAATGTTACAATGTTGGGAATTCAGAAACTGATATGCTTCTGGAAATCGAGGAAAATATATTTTTTGACATGGATATCGCAGTCCCATTAGGGATGATTGTTAACGAGCTTGTTTCAAATTCCCTTAAGCATGCATTTCCTGGGGATATAACCGGAGAAATCCAGATCAAACTCTCAAGAGAAAGAAACGGAAACTCTGAAAATGGCGAAATAGAAGGCAAAATTGAAGAGGGCAGAGGTATAGATTATGTTCTGACTGTTTCGGACAACGGAGTAGGTATACCTGATAGTGTTAGTTTGGAAGATTCCGATACACTTGGAATACAATTAGTAACTATCCTAGTAGATCAATTAGAAGGTAGACTTGAATTGAGCCGAGATTCTGGAACTGAATTCGTCATTGAGTTCACAGTAGCAGAAAATAGTAAGAAGTTTTAAGAAGTTTTTCAGAAAACTTACAGTATTGGAAAATAAGTAGTGGCTCTCTGGTGAGATTTAAGTTTCCAGAAGGTTAAATTTCAGAAGGTTTTAATCTTTAGTCTGATTCATTTGACATGATTCTGATCAAACAGTCGATTAAATAGCGTTTGTAAATAATGCTTTATTTTTGGAGAGGGCAATTGGAGGAAAATCGGGACGTTATTTAGAATCGGGGCAAAAATCTCCATTTACCCGAGTATATGGAGAAATAAATTCTATTTTGGCTTTACTTTTTAAAAAGTGAAAATTCCCGTACATATAACTTTCCGGCAAAATCCGGAAAAATTCTGAAAAAATCCAATTCATAAAAAATAAATTTAGTGTAAATCTAAAGGAATTCGGAAAGAAAAAGGAGTCTCACCATAAACTATTTATAGAATAGTTGGAATTAGAGGGTTGCACTGGTGTGAAAGGTGCTCCCTGAGGCAGCGGGGCAGCAGGGTGGCATGAAAAACTCCAAGGTGCAAAGAAGACAGTTGAAAAATAAGTAACTGGGCCCGTAGCTCAGTCAGGCAGAGCGACTGGCTTTTAACCAGTCGGCCTAGGGTTCAAATCCCTACGGGCCCGCCATGTTCTTTATTATACCCGGCGGAAAGGCCATTCGCGGGAAATTTAACCAAGTTTTTTGAATACTTTATTTTTGGAGGAAAGGATTTGACAAAATTCAGCCTGCTCGACCATGAGTCGGTCCCTAAACATGAAATTATGTCTGAGGGCGAGTTAAAGTCTGTTTTAAGCAAATATTCTATTGAAAAGGAACAACTTCCGAAGCTCAAAGTGCAGGATCCTGTTAGTAAAGAAATAGGAGCTGTTGTCGGAGATGTAGTGAAAATCACAAGAAAAAGTCAAACTGCAGGGGAGGCAGAGTATTATAGACTTGTGATCGAGTGAGCGAAGGGGAGTAAACCGCTTGCATGATCAAGTTTTCTTCAGGAATGTCTTTTTGAATTCCATGCACCATCGTACGGAAAATTTCAGTAACTGCATACCGATCTGAAGCTCAGAATTCTTTATTTTCATTTTAATAAGCAAAGAGGGTGCTATCATCGCGTTAGAAACAAGTATACTGTCGCAGGCTTATTTTACACGGGACAAGATAGTGCAGCACCATATAGACTCATTTAACAAGTTTATAGATTACGGGCTGCAAAAAATAATAGATGAACAACGAATAATAGAAACCGATATCGAGGATACCTACCTTAAACTCGGCAAGATTCGGGTAGAGCATCCTGTGGTAAAGGAAGCGGACGGGGCAATCGAGAAACTTTATCCCAACGAGGCAAGACTCAGGAACCTTTCCTACTCAGGCCCTCTCTACCTTGAAATGAGCGTGGTAAAAGATGGGGTTGAGTCCGAAGCAATGGAAGCGAAAATAGGACAGCTTCCTATCATGGTTAAATCCAAGATCTGTAACCTTCCAGGGCTTAGCGAAACTGAAAAAGTCCGCTATGGGGAAGATCCTCTCGATCCTGGGGGATATTTCATTATCGGTGGTACCGAAAGGGTGGTTATGACCCTTGAAGACCTCGCCCCTAACAAAATTCTTGTAGAATATGGCGAGAGATACGGCGATACAATAGAGGTTGCAAAGGTTTTCTCACAGAAGCGTGGGTACAGGGCTCTCGTAATCGTAGAAAGAGGAAGAAAGTCCCTACTTGAGGTTTCGTTCCCTTCGATTTCAGGCAGAGTCTTCTTTATTACTCTGATGAGAGCTCTCGGGATTGTAACTGATGAAGACATTGTAAATGCAGTTTCAAG
>JAMXLQ010000260.1 GCA_024280975.1 Methanosarcina sp. | reverse complement strand
CTGGAGGCCGGTTATACCCTCCGCGAGTACTGTGCTTTGCCCCCCAATAATTATAGGTTTTTAGTTCTGACTATTCTAATGTTCTCCTGAAGCTGCCCAATACCTTTTTTTATGTTCAACATTTTTTGAAATAATTTATCAGGTGTTCTGCGTAGAGCACCCGAAGATTCTTATGCCTTATTTTAAGATGCCTATTTTTATATCCCAATTATTTCGTAGACTTTTTCCATGTTAAGGTTCTGCTCAACTACATTTGCAAGTTCTTCGTATGCGTCGTTTTCAGTCATGGTGTTTTCAGGCCGATACGTAAGGCCTTTTTTCTCGTATAGGTATCGCACTAGGGCATCTCTTATATTTTTATTATCAAAGAGCCCGTGCAGGTAGGTACCAATTACCAGGCCGGCTTCGTCAATTGCACCGTCATTCCCGAATATGTTACGGTAAGAGTCGGTTATTCCCATATGAATTTCATATCCTTCTACCTCCTCCCCATCTATGGGAGCAAGTATAGGGCCGTAAGCATTCACTTTTTTCGTAACCTGGACTGTTCTTTTTGTGTATTCTCCGAACTTTGTCCTTATATCCAGGAGTCCCAGGCCTTCGAATTCGGCCTCGACTCCGTTTTCGACCCCGGAATCATAAATTGTCCTGCCGAGCATCTGATAGCCACCGCAGATTCCAAAAATCGGGACTTTCCCCTTGAAGGCCTGAATTTTCCCGGCCATACCGCTTGCTTTAAGGTCGAGCAGATCGTTAACCGTATTTTTTGTGCCCGGGATCATGATAGCGTCAGGATTTCCGAGGTCTTCATCAAGATCCACGTAGCGGATTTTAGCAAGTTTTTCCAAGGGTTCGAAATCTGTAAAATTCGAAATCCTGGGCAGGCGGATAACTGCAATTTCGATATCTTTTTCGTCTTTTACACTTTCTTTATCTTCAAGTGAAACCGAATCTTCCGAAGGAATATTAAGTTTGAAGTAAGGAATAACTCCAAGCACCGGGATGTCTGTTTTCTCTTCAAGTTGCTTCAGGCCCGGTTTCAGGATTTCCAGATCGCCTCTAAACTTATTGATTATGAATCCTTTGACATTTTTCCGTACATCCTCGGGAAGAAGTGCAACTGTGCCGTAAAGGCTCGCAAAAACGCCTCCTCTTTCGATGTCTCCAACAAGGATTATGGGGGCCTGTGTAAGTCTTGCAGTGCCGATATTTACAATATCCCTTTCATAGAGGTTAATTTCGGCAGCCCCTCCAGCTCCCTCCATGACGATGATATCATGCTCTTTGCAAAGCCTTTCGAGAGCTCCTTCAAGGACTTCGTTCATTTCTGCGATAGAATCGTAGTACTGGCCTGCGCTTTTGTCAGCATAAGGTTCCCCTAGCAGGATTATCTGGGAAACACAATCTCCTTTGGGTTTTAGAAGGACAGGGTTCATATCGGCAGTGGGCTCAGTACCTGCAGCTTTTGCCTGGATTGCCTGGGCAATTCCTATTTCCTTTCCGTCCTTTGTAATCCAGGAATTCAGGCTCATGTTTTGAGCCTTGAAGGGGGCAACCCTGTATTTCCTCGACAGGATCCTGCATATGGCAGTCACGACTGAACTTTTCCCAACATGGGAGGCGGTTCCCAGGATCAAGACGCTTTTCTTTTCCATTTTTACCACACCTTCTGCTCGAACACTTTTTTAGGACTTACTTTTATAATTTTAATAAATTGGCCGTTGTCTTTCCTCTGAAGATGTAAATCAAGTAAACTTGTTTATTTTTAATATTTACCCTCTTATACTTCAACTAAAGAATAAATACTTTCGGATTCATTGCAGGTTTTGTTTATTTACTTCAAAAAATCGATAGAATTTCAGACTTTTTAACTTTCTAAATTTTATTTTCTTATTTTAAGTTTTTATTTTTTTCTCAAACTCCATATTCTCATTTTCAAACTTTATTCTCTTATTTTGCTTCTACTTTGCACTCTTTTTTCCACTTTCTTTCCTAGCTGGAATTTTATTTTAGTCTAAGGAAAAACTGCTCTTTCTCCAGTTATATTTCTTTTAAATAATATCAAAAAAATCTTTCTGGTGACCGAATTTGGGAAGTTATAATGTGTAAAATTCGAAATACTTTGAAGGTCCTTATAAATTATGGGCAGAATTTTTTCCTTCACTTTTTCCTTTTTGTTTTTTCCCTCTAAATTATTTACTCTGACAAAAAAATTGGCAACGTCGTTAAAATAATTACTCCCGTTAAACATTTCAACGTCAACCAATATCTTTCAATGCTTGAAATTTAACTCCAGTTAATTATATATCGTTTTTAGCTAATGTTTACATACTAAAGCATAGCGAACAAAAGCAGACAAAAACCTTGTGCAGGAATTCTCATCAACCGATCACTGTATGAGAATTCTTTTTTCTTATTTTTTCTATTTTGTGTAAGATCAGGGTAATTTTTATGTCTTCAATATAAAATCCTGATTATCTTCTTTACACTGATTTACTCAACAATTCATTATATCTTTATCCGTAATTTAATAACTGTATATAAAATGTCCTAATTCTTTGTTATCTTCCAGTTTGTCAGTTCTCTTTTAATTTATTATTCTCTTTGAACTTGTTTTTTAATACTTAATAAAGTTGCAGGAAAAGGCGCTCATCAGGGTGTGTCTGTAACATATTTTAAATCCTGATCCTCAATACAAATATTTATATTGATTGGTAGATATTTATAATGTAATGGACGAGAGTAAGGAATACCAGCTTTACCTTGAAGCCCTGGATAACGAAAGATCGGCATGGGGAAGGAGAACGGCCATAAGGCGGCTCTGTGACTGTAAAACCGAGGAGTCTCTATATTACCTGAATGAACTTATAGTTGACAGATATTGTCTTGTGCCTGATTGGCTCAAGAGGATTGCAAGAGAGTACTATGTATCTCTCTGTCTTGAATTTCTCTGATGCAATCTTTAATGAACCTTTTTTCTTAAAATATTACTTTGAAAAAAATATATTTCACTACAAAATAATAACACATTTCTCTAAAGTAATTATAAAATTTACGAAAAGACCATACTAAAAATAGTATTGCGCGATTATACTAAAAATAATGCTGTGATAATCTGTTAATAGTTTGTTAATAATAGCGCTGTTAATAAAAGTTCTATACTAATAATAATATCGTGCTACTTCTTTCTTGTTTTTAGATAATCTATTCTCAAAGTCTGAAACTCCTGTTCATCCGGAACTTGAGGGACTGTAATTACCTAAGGTTTATATGCAATTACCCCAATTCTTTGATAAATCTCAGGAGTCACTATGCTTAGTTACAGCCTTACTTATTCATGCGTTATCGCTTTAGGTTTCTGTCATGACTAGAGTTAGTCTTTGCTAAAAACTCTATTAATTTAATTATTTAGTTTGGGTTTTTTATAGGCCTTAAATCTTAGTTCGCCGATAATTATTTCAGGATGGATTGAAAATGGGCAGGGATACTGGAAAAGCTTTAGAAGGCCCTTCAATAGCTTTGGTGGGCATTGGAGCAATAACAGACGTTATTTTATTTTACTTCATGTTCAAATTTGCTGATGAGGAAAATTTGCTTATGGTTCTCTTAACCGCAGTACTGGTAGTAGTCGTCGCAATGGGGATTACCAAAGGTCTTGTTTCTATATCTAGGCATAACTATGGCAAATAACTAGATAAATGAGTAACTTTTGATAAAAGTGAATGAATACGGGTAGATAGTAACTTTGTAATATTAAATAACGAACAAATGGTAACTAGTGAGAACAATCAGTATACTGAAGGTAAAAAGAAGTATTATTCCAGTGTGCTTGTTCCCTTTAATTTCTATTCTTATTTGTTCCTTTTAATTTCTATTCTTATTTATTCCATTATCTTTCCCTTTTTTCAGGTTTGATTTAAGCTCTCAGGAGAGCTTTATTCTAAAATGCTTTAAATTTTCTGATTGATCTATACAGGTATAGTTCATAGCCGATTATAGGCACAATTGCGAACTTTCTTTTAATGAAAATCATTTTTAATTTCTTTATTTTTAATTTTTCAATGTTTTTTGCGGAATTAATTAAAATAATATGAAGGTTAATATGTCATTTCAGCTTAATATTTACTATTTAAATTTATTATTAATTTATCAGGCTTTTTCAAGCTCGGCTCTCAGTTTCCAGGTAGGAAAGCAAGCGGAAGGTCTGGATTCAAAGAAACAAATTATATTAACAAATTTACAATTATAATGAGAACGAAATAGAAGGAGTCTACTCATGCAGTTGAAGCTGGAACATTTTAATATGAAAATAGGGCAGCACAAAGTGTTACTAAATATTGCCGATGCAAAGGAACTTGGGGTTAATCCGGGGGATAGAGTCCGTATTCGTGGGCACGAGAGTCTTTCTGCTATTGTAGATACCACGGATAATATGGTTCCGCCGGGCACTCTTGGGGTTTTTTTTGAAGTATATGAGCACTTCCAGGCGTGGGATAAGCCCGTTGAGGTTGTTCCGGCATTCCGTTCAAAATCTGCATCCATAATCAAGAAAATGATGGATAAAAAACCTGTTGTGGAGGATGAGATTAAAACGCTAGTAAACGATATTGTGGAAGAAAATCTCAGTGAAATCGAACTCTCGGCTTTTATAACATCTTCTTACATCCACGGAATGACCGATGACGAGGTTGAATGGCTTACAAAGGCTATGATCGAGAGTGGAGATACAATCGAATTTGATACTCATCCTATAATGGACAAACACTCGATAGGAGGAGTGCCCGGAAACAAGATATCTCTGCTTGTTGTCCCGATTGTCGCTGCAAACGGGCTCCTTATTCCGAAGACTAGTTCCAGGGCAATCACAGGAGCAGGTGGAACTGCGGATCTTATGGAGGTGCTCTGTCCTGTAGAGTTCAACTCTCAGGAAGTCAAAGAGATAACCGAAAAAGTTGGGGGTGCTCTCGTTTGGGGCGGAGCCACAAATATCGCACCTGCCGATGACAAGCTCATAAGGGTTGAATATCCTCTCTCCATTGACCCTTACTACCAGATGCTTGCCTCAATTATGGCAAAGAAAGGTGCTATCGGGGCTGACAATGTAGTAATGGACATCCCTGTTGGGCCAAGCGCAAAAGTGCCAACTGTTCAGGAAGGGCAAAAACTTGCAAGAGATCTGATTAACCTAGGGCACAGGCTTGGAATGAACGTTGAATGTGCAATTACCTACGGTTCGTCTCCAATTGGAAGAAAAGTAGGACCCTCACTGGAAGTCAGGGAAGCCCTGAAGGTACTGGAAAGTATGGAAGGCCCAAACAGCCTCATTGAAAAAAGTGCGGCTCTTGCGGGTATCCTGCTTGAGATGGGAGGTGCGGCTCCAAGGGACCGTGGAAAGGAAGTTGCACTGGAAACGTTAAGAAACGGAAAAGCCCTTGAAAAGATGAAGCAGATTATTGAAGCACAGGGTGGAAACCCGAACATTACATCGAACGATATTCAGGTAGGGCAATATACTGCCGATATTTTTGCTTCCGCAGATGGATATGTTATCGAGTTTGACAATAAGTGGATAATTGAGATTGCCAGACTTGCGGGGGCTCCTAATGATAAAGGAGCTGGGGTCGCTATTCACAAGAAAATGGGTGAGTCCGTTAAGAAAGGAGACCCTATCCTCACAATCTATGCTGAGAAAGAATTCAAGCTCGAAAACGCATTGACAACGGCCCAGAGAACAAACCCGATAGTTGTTGAGGGCATGCTTTTGCGGAGAATTCCAGGAACTTATGGGTTCCAGTAATTTTCTTTCATTTTTTCAGTGAAATCCTTTAATACCTTGTAGGGTTTTAGCACGAGCATGAAAAGGATTGTTTTGCTGCGCCTGGGGCACCGCCCGGAAAGGGATAAAAGAATCACCACTCACGTTGGCTTAACTGCCAGGCTGCTCGGTGCAGAAGGTATGCTCCTTTCCTCAAATGACCTTGGAATAATAGAAACTCTTGAGGATGTTGTCAGGCGCTGGGGAGGAGATTTCTATGTTAAAAACAATGTGAATTTTAAGCAGGAGATCAAGGAATGGAAGGCTGCTGGCGGAAAAGTTTGTCATCTTTCAATGTACGGGGTCAATCTGCCCAACGTCACAGACGAGCTTAAAAGCTGTGATAAGCTTATGATTGTCGTAGGAGCAGAGAAGGTACCTCCGGAAATTTACCAGCTTGCGGACTGGAATGTTGCAGTTGGAAGTCAGCCCCATTCCGAGGTTGCTGCGGTTGCAATAACCCTGGACAGGCTTGCAGATGGCGAACCACTTGAAAGAAAATTTCCCAATGCTGAGCTGACAATTGTGCCGGCAGAAAAGGGTAAACAGGTTATAGAAAATCTCAGGGATTAAGTTTATTCCCCTTCAACTTTTCTTCATAGCCCGTACTCTCTATTTTTCAGAATCTTTTGCTTTGGTTCGGATTTTTCAATTTTCAAATTCTCATCTTTTTATGTTTTAATGAAGGTTTCCATCTTCATTGAGAATCTTCAGGAACTCGATAATCGAATATGAAGCCCGGGTAATTCCCATGCTGCGTTTATCAGTATCCGTGCCCACCACATACAGATTCCGAACAGGAGTTCGAATATCTGCAAACTTTCCATTAATTGCGACTGCAGCCTTTTCTGGGATCATTGCTTGTTCATGTTGCATATCGATATATTTCTCGATGTTTGGATGTGCACGGAAAATCGTATCGTATGCCTTTTTTGTCTCCTGCTCTTCACTTTTATTTTCGTCGATCACAAAGGAAAAGCCAATAAGTTGTTTATCTTTTGGGGCAAGCGAAGGGTCATAGTTACTTATAGGCGTTGCCCAGTAGGCGAAATCCTTGAACCAGATCTCTGAGCCTGTATAATTAAAGTCGGAAAAATCTTTTTCCAGTCCAAGCCAGATGGTCAGGCTTTTGCTATGGACAATTCCCTTGAGGTCTTCAACATACTCTGTGGGAAGATCTTTTATAAGCCTGGGAAGTTCGGTTGCAAAACCTGTGTAGATAACGATATCAGATGCATAAATTTCATCGGCTTCCACGCCCGAAGCCTTTCCATCCTGTACAAGAATCGATTTAACCTCACATTCCGTTTTGATTTCAACGGTTTCGGGAAGGGAGTAAAGAACGGCGTTGAGCAGGGCTTTTAAGCCTTTTCTGGGATAGCCCTGAGAATCGTTTACATCATTTGTTGCAAGCCTTTCAAGGGATGCAAACGGCTGAGTAACCCTGGTCATTCTCGCCTGAAGAGAAGCATGGAGATGATACGGAAGGATTGAGGCAAGGATGGATTCTGTAGACTGGGATTTTTTCAGTTCCAGTTTTCCTATCATGGCATCAAACTGTTCTTGGGTAATACTATCCCTGACAAAATTGCTGCCATACAGGATACGCTGAGCCGATGTCTCTTTCATAGATTTCCCAGAAAGGGAAATGGAAATTGTGTCCACAAAGTCGTAGGTATCCTTTGAAAGGCTTTTTGGCAGAAAATCATATACTGCTCGGTCTGAAAGATCTATTCCGAATGAGGAAAGAGTAAAAGCTTTTGTAAGTGTCTGGGAAAGCAAAACTCTATCCTTTCTCGGAAGCACATCAAAAGTAACGAAATCTTTGAGGTTAGAAGGAACTTTGACAAAAGTGTTCTCAGTTCGAATATAGTAATACCCGTAGTCTTCAAATACAGGTAGATAATCGAAATAATTGTCCATTAATCTCTTTAGAGGCCCTTCAACCAGATGGGTAATCGCGTGTACTCCTGTATCTACCTGATAGCCCCCTACCATGTAGCTATTGCAGTTCCCACCAAGGTGCTGCCTTTTCTCAAGAACAAGGACTTTTTTTCCGTGTTTGGAAAGCGTTAAAGCCGCTAGAAGCCCGCTTATCCCTGCCCCGACAACAATTACATCATATTTTTTCATTTCCAAAACGACCTATATTTTACGACCTACATTTTTCTGGTAAAGCAAGTTTCCGTCCAATATAAATATTTTAACTATTACTCAAAATCTGCACATAATTTTAGAATTTCTCTTTCTAATTTTAACTTTATGGAGACTCCTTAATTAACAGAAATTTGTCCAGGAGCACAGGTGGAATCAAAGCAAATCTCTGAGAATACCAAGTATTATTCCTATTTGTTATTACGATTTATAAGAAAAGTATTAAATACAAGTTTTACCTTCAACAGAATGTCTACAGACAGACCTATTCCTCTTGTTAAAACAACATCCAGATTTTTCCGTTTTCCGTTCCATCAGAGGGAGATAACAGTTTGAACACATAGCGGTTTCCGGAAACTTTTATTAGGGCTCGGTACAGAAATGCAGGGGCGGAAATCTTTCTTGTCGGTCAGATTTTTCACCTTCCCGGGCATTCTTATCCGGCTATTTTTATTTCCTTTTCTATTACTAGCTGAAGCAAGCTCATCCCTTAATTAACGCTGTAAACTCCAGTTCCAACTTTTTAACTTCCCTATATACCCTGAAAAACGAATAGAAGTACATAAATTAAAATAGTAACAGAAAGTAAGGATTTGTGACTTTTATGGATTTGGCGAATGAAATCTATCTCATATCTGGAGGTTTATGTTTTCTTATATTCCTCCTACTGCTTTTGAATTTTTATAAAAGCAGGCTTATCTCCTATTCTCTCAGGCTTTGCAGCTGGATCTGTGGGATGGCAATCAGCTCAGATAGCCCCTGGGTCAAGATGCTTGTACTTCATCTTGTGTTTTCAATTCGACTTCTCATGTATCTTGCTATCGTTTCTCTCGAACAAGTCGATAGGATGACTGCCAGAAGGTTTTTAAAGCATTATATGTCAGGTACTAGAATTGTACTTTCTGAGCATATACTTTCTTTCCTTCGATCTTCGAAAGAGATTGAAAAGTACATTCTCGGCCTTGACGCTAATCCCGTAAATCGAAAAGATCAATATTTGAGGAAATAAGTTCTTTAAGGAGAATAATTTCTTCAAAACTCTATTTTCTTCAAGAAATAATTTATTTCTTTAAAAAAGAATTCTTCAAATATGTTTCTTTTACTTTTGTTTCTTAACTCATTTTCATAAATGTCACTTGAACTACACTTTTTAGAGCATTTAGACTTCACCTGAACCACACATTTTTGGAGCGTTCAGACTGCTTATTTTTTTGTCCGCATAAACTATTTCCTAGTAAATGATAGGTTGTACGTTTTATATAGCTAAAGGATTATTTTGTCCCAATTGATTTTAAGGCATAATGGTCCTTATGCTGGGGAGTTTCAGGCAGCGGATTCCCTTACTTTTAGAGTTTAGAAGAGTGTGGCAATGAACATAACATTAATTGGTATGGCAGGAGCGGGAAAAAGTACTATCGGAAGAGCCCTTGCGAAGCGCCTTGGTTATACTTTTATCGATGTAGATCAACTAATAAGGGAAAACACCGGAATGCCTCTCCAAACTCTTATTGATAAATACGGAGATTCGGCTCTTATCAGGTTTGAAGAAGAAGCCATTCTCAGGCTCGGGCAGGTAGATAGGAGCATTATTTCCCCTGGCGGGAGTGTAGTTTATTCCGAAAAAGCCATGGAGCATCTAAAAACAATCTCAAAAATAATCTTTCTGGACACTGCATTCAGAAGCATTGCCAGAAGGCTTCCCAATGCAAGAAAAAGGGGCATAGTAGGACTTAGGGATAGGAGCCTGAAAGAACTTTTTGAAGAAAGGATGGTCCTTTATGAGAAATATGCCGATTTTTCAATAAAGCTCAAAGGAAGAGAAAATATTCAGGAAATTACTGAAAAGATTGTTGAACTTTATTTTAAAGAGAACATCTGAAATTATGGCTCAAATCGGTTTATTAAGGTTTCAAGCTGTGTTTTAACATAATTACTCTTTCTGAGTCAGAGTTTTTAGGGTTATCTATTATTAAATTTTCTCCAGAGTCTGCAACTTTAAGAATGGCTCTCTTTAGGGTTATTTTCATCTAAGAACGGTTCTCTTTAAGAACAATCGGCTTTATGGATGACTTATTTTAAGGGCAGTTTACTTTAAGGACAGTTTACTTTAAAGCAGTTCAGATACATGGTTTACCTTATTAATAGCTTGTTAGAACGGCTTACTTAAAACAGTAGTTCACTTTATTAGCAATCAGATCTTCAATCTGAGCAAAATCTCTCAATTTATAAGATTTGAACATCGGCCTGCAGGAATAAAGGTCCGAGCAGCAGGAGACACAAAATGGTATCAAGTCGTTTCATAATTACGGTTATAGGTAGCGATCGGGTAGGAATTGTTGCCAGGATTACTACTGTGATGGCAAGTTTCAATGTAAATATTGTCGATATCACTCAAACTATCATGCAGGGTATCTTTACCATGATTATGCTTGCAGAAGCTCCACAGGAGAATTTTGACCTTGCGGCTTTTCAGGAGGCCATGAGTGCCGAGGGAAAGAGTCTTGGAGTAGAGGTCAAGGTACAGCACGAAGACGCATTCCGCTTCATGCACAGGATCTGATCTGGAAATGACTGGAAATGATCTGGAAAATTAATCTGTCTGAAACGAGAGGTAATTTTTCATGTATATAAACCCGAATGAAATTCTGGAAACAATCCAGATGGTCAGGATGGAACATCTCGACATCAGAACCGTAACAATGGGCATTAGTCTGAGGGACTGCAGCCATCCTGATATTGAGGTTTTCAATGAGAATATTTATGAAAAGATAACCACCCGTGCAAAAGAACTTGTGCGTACAACGAATGAAATCCAGAGTCTCTACGGAATTCCGATAATCAATAAGCGAATCTCGGTAACTCCGATAGCTGTGGCAGCCGAAAGTTGCAAGTCTCCTGATTTCGTTTCCATTGCAAAAACAATGGATGAAGCTGCGAAAGATGCTCAGGTGGATTTCATAGGAGGTTTCAGTGCCCTTGTCCATAAAGGCGCAACTGTCGGTGATCTGAAGCTTATCAATTCCATTCCTGAAGCCCTTGAAAGCACGGAAAAAGTCTGCTCGTCGGTAAATGTTGCCACCACAAAAACCGGGATTAATATGGATGCGGTTGGCCTGATGGGTGACATCATTAAAAAGACTGCAGATTTGACTGCGGATAGGGACGGGATAGGCTGTGCCAAACTTGTCATCTTTGCAAACGCCCCTGAAGATAATCCCTTTATGGCAGGAGCCTTTCACGGAATCGGTGAACCCGAGTGCGTTATCAACGTTGGGGTCAGTGGGCCAGGTGTTGTGAATGCTGCAATCTGCGAGCTTGAAAACCCGAATCTTACGGAAATTTCGGAGACCATCAAGAGGACAGCATTTAAAATAACCCGCATGGGCGAAATGGTGGGTCGGGAAGTCTCACGGAGGCTTGGAGTCGAATTCGGGATTCTTGACCTTTCCCTGGCTCCGACGCCTGAAATCGGAGATAGCGTTGCTGCAATTCTTGAGGCAATGGGTCTTGAGCGCTGCGGAACTCACGGAACGACTGCAGCCCTTGCCCTTCTGAATGATGCCGTAAAAAAAGGTGGTGCAATGGCTTCCTCCTCGGTGGGCGGCCTTAGTGGGGGTTTTATCCCTGTCAGTGAAGACGCAGGCATGATAGAAGCGGTTAGGGCCGGAGCCCTCAGCCTGGAAAAGCTTGAAGCTATGACCAGCGTCTGCTCGGTCGGCCTTGATATGATTGCAGTTCCTGGTGATACTCCTGCTTCCACCCTTTCAGCTATCATCGCTGACGAGATGGCAATAGGAGTAATAAATAGAAAAACCACAGCAGTTAGAGTTATTCCTGCACCTGGAAAAGGGATAGGAGATTCCGTCGAATTCGGCGGCCTGCTTGGAAATGCCCCTATTATGCCGGTAAGCGATTTCAGTTCTGAAGTTTTCGTAAAAAGGGGAGGAAGAATTCCTGCTCCTATCCAATCACTTACGAACTGAAGTGATAAACCGAAATAACAACTAAAATAATGAACTAAATAGCGAACTGAATATTATCTAAATAACGAACTGAATGTTATCCGGAAAACAAGTAACTGCCCACACATTCTAATGTTTTCAAGAACATTGATACTTTTTCAAGGATAAGTGAATCAAGCCGGTGTAAATCCGGCAACTTACTTCTCGGCAGAGAAAGCTGATCTCTCCTCAATATTCCTCATATGAAAGTTACCAAATTTTGCTGGGATAAAAGTTATCAAAAGCTATCCGAGCTTAATATTTTTTTATTCGAAAATAATATTTGCTTGAAAGCAATTTTTTGTATAATTAATTTAAAATAATTTACGCTACTCGTATATTTTGGAGTAGGGGATAAATTGGGGTATGATTGAAGAAAATGAACCTCCAGAGGCCGCTTGAACCTCCTCTTCGGATAAACATGTTTGGGGGAGCATGATGTTTCGGAGAGGCTGTATTGGGGGATGCAGTGAAGGTTCAGCGCCTCTGGGCTTCTTCTTGTTATTCTTTTGATTTTTATTCTTTTTGATGAAAATTCTTTGTTTTCACTTGATGAAAGTCCCTCCTAGCACTAAAATATACTAAGATCCTTGTGCCGTTAACTGGTTGTTAACTGGCTACATTGCACATTGCGGAGGTTGAGATGTTCGATGTCGATGAAAATCCTTAGTTTATTTGGAAAGGTTAAGATAATTGAAGAATCTAAAAATATTGCAAAACTTGGAGTTTTGGCTGAAATCCAGTTACTGGAAATTAAGGAGGAGTATTAATGAGTAGAACTGCACCTAAAACGTATATTACCTCCGGGCACAGTGCTTGTCCTGGCTGCTGTGATGTTTTTGCTGCTAAATTCACACTCATGGGGGCAGGTCCCGACAGCATTGTTGTTAACCCGACCGGTTGCCTGGAAGTTACAAGTACGCCTTTTCCATCGTCTTCCTGGCAGGTCCCTTGGATTCACTCCCTCTTTGAAAATGGAGCTGCAGTGGCTTCAGGTATCGACGCTGGCTTAAAAGCTCTTGGCAAAAAGAAGAATACTAAAATTATAGTTATTGCAGGCGACGGCGCTACAATGGATATAGGCTTCGGGGCTGTTTCAGGTGCGTTTGAGCGGGGTCATGACTTTACCTATATCTGTATGGACAACGAAGCCTATATGAACACTGGAGTCCAGCGCAGCAGTGGAACACCCTATGATGCTAGCACAACGACCACTCCAGCCGGAAAATTCTCCTTTGGAAATCCGTTCCCCAAAAAGAATATGCCTGCCATTATGGCAGCTCATGGCTCTCCGTATGTGGCTACAACCTCCATAGGTTTCCCAAGAGACATGATGCGAAAGGTCAAGAAGGCAACTGAAATCGTGGGCCCAACCTATATCCATGCTCATGCTCCCTGTACAACAGGCTGGGGCTTTGATACATCTAAAACCCTGGAAATCGCCAAGCTCGCAGTCGAGACTTGCCTCTGGCCCATGTATGAGATGGAAAACGGGGAAATTACCCAGGTCAGAAAGGTTAAGGATGTCAGACTGGTTGAGGAATATCTGAGGACCCAGAAAAGGTTCAAGCATCTCTTCACTATGGAAGGTGGAGACGAAGAAATAAAGAAGATTCAAGCCATGGCGGACTGGAACATAAAACACTTTGGACTTCAGTGATGCCCAGTGGTGCCTGAAGTTGTAATTTTTCTAGCTTTTTTACTGATTTTAAGTTTTTCCAGCCTGTAAGGCACTTTAAACTGCTTCTACACTCAGGGTTTTGTTTACTTGCAGGCATTCTAGATATTTCAAGGTATTCTGGATTTTTTGGCAATCTGTTTTTGATTTAATATTTTTCCTTTACAGGCATTTTTGAACTTACTTTGCAATCAGAGCTGTCTTCATCTCGAATCTACCCAGAGCTCCCTCATCATTTCCCTTATTGCTTCTATCTTTTTTATATTAGCTTCATTGTTTATTATATCAAGTTCATTAAAGGATTCAAGGGCTACCTTAGCTGCAATTGAGGCATCGTTTAGATACTTGTTTCCTGTGTTGCTTACAATGGTCTGGAGGGCAGAGGCCGCCTGAAGAACCGCATTTTCCATATTTTCTTCCTCAGCGTTCTTACCAACTTCTTCAATAGAGATTGCAATATTTTTTACTGTGTTCTGGAGGTTTTCCTGCATGGCTGCGGCAGCCATCTCTTGAAGCATAAGCTCTACTCCCACTGCAGCCTCTTCAAGGCTCTTCTGAGCCGTAAGTTTTCCAACATCTCCAAGACATGAGATGAATATTGCAGTATTTTCAGAAAGATCGGGAAGTTTCATCTTGGTGACCGCTTTTCCGATTTCTCCAAGTCCAACTATGACTGCCATGGTTTCTCTTTTCTTATTCAGGAGAGCTGCTGTATTTCCGCTTTTCCCAAGTACTGAAGCTGCAAGCTTGGCTACCATTTCCATCTGCTGTTCGGCAGCCGTTTTTCCTATAGCTCCAAATGAAAGTAATACTCGGACAGTTGTATCCTGCATGTTTTGATCTACAGAACACTGCAATATCTTTTCAAGGGCGCGAATGGCATTGACTGCAGCATTCTCCATTCCCTGGAGAGCGGCAGCCTTTCCGATTTCCTTTATGGAAACCACAGTTTTTTCAGCTTCGAGCTCCTTTTTCTCACTTAGATAACCCGTGCCGATTTCGGTCAGAAAATTAAGGGCCTGGCTCACTCCTTCGTCAAACCCTTCATTAATAGAACTAAATCCTAAATTTACCATTTTGTCTTCTTCTTTTGAAAACACGGTACAAGACCCCTTGTCGGCGGCTATTCTTTTTATAAGAAACTCGCGAGAAGAATTCCAGTATTACATTTTCTCAAAAGTTCTTTTATCCTCGTCAATCTCAGCCCCGCTTATTTTCATGCTTATCTTTCAGATACTCTTGACTTATGGTTTCCTTAATTCAAATATTTTCAGGTAATCTGAGCTTTCAGACGGATTAATAAGCCATTAAATTGATAATTCGTTAGATTAAATTGATAATTCGTTAGATTAAATTGATAGTTCATTAGATTAAATTGGTAAACTCGCTAGAAAGTATGTTAATTTTTCTTGTTAGGTATCAGCCAATTCGCATTACTTGCAGGCTATGAAGCGGGCGTTAGGAAGGCAATTTATCTGATGCAGGAAAGGAAAATTCAGTCTCAACAATCTCAGTGCCAGACAGAGAAGGACTCGTTCAGGTGTGAGCTTATAAGCTTTAACAAAGTCTTGCGACTTTCAAGAATTCTTGCCCGAAAAATCAAAGCTTCCGGTTATATGCCTGATTTGATTGTCACCATAGGTAGGGGAGGCTATGTGCCTGGAAGGTTGATTTCCGATTTTTTACTTTTCAATGACCTTACCTCGATGAAGATTGAGCATTACACAAGAGCTGCAGACATGCGGGAAGTAGCAAGGATAAAATTCCCTATTCCTGTGGATATAACAGGGAAAAAAATCTTGGTCATCGATGATGTAACTGATACAGGTGAGACACTTAATCTTGCACTGGACTATATTTTAAACCTGAAACCCGAATCTGTCAGGACTGCAGTGCTACAGCATAAAACCTGCTCAGGTTTCATGCCTGATTTCTATGCCCAGAAGATTCTCAAATGGCGCTGGATCATTTATCCCTGGGCCAGGTATGAGGATCTGGCTGGATTTACAGAAAAAATTGTCCTGAAAAAGGCCCTTAATCTCTCTCAAATTATAACCGAGTTTAAGCACAGGTATGGACTGGATCTTAGAGAGATCGAGATTCTAGAAATTCTTGACGATCTTACTGAAAGAGGAGAAATCGAAAAAATTATAGGAGAGATTCCTACCTGGCGGATTTCAAGAGATAAATCTTACTCGGATAAGGAACAAGCGTTCTAATAATTGGTTGTGGACAAGATCTCAATAACTACTGGTTAAGGGTAAAATTCCTAATAACCGGTTAAGGATAAAGCTCCTAGTAACCAGTTAAGGATCGAGTTTTCTATTACATTACTGTTTCGGTGACCAGCTCTAGATCTCCTTTTGGAAAGACTCTGGA
>JAMXLQ010000259.1 GCA_024280975.1 Methanosarcina sp. | reverse complement strand
TAATGGAAAGTCAGGTTTGCGTTCTGAGGCAGGCGTTTTTCCCGGCTTCCGTTAAGAGTAACATCCGGAATCTCGGAGAGGGCTTTGTCAATCAGCCTATCTCTCATGGATTTGAGCCTCGTATTTTCCTCCTCGGTTACGAGATCTACAGCTTTTGCAAAGCCGACGGCGGATGGAATGTCTTCCACGCCTGCCCTCAAGTTAAATTCCTGAAAACCTCCGTCCATGAACTTAGTTATCGGGGTATCCTTCCGGATGTAAAGAGCACCTACTCCTCTTGGGCCGTGAATGGTATGGGCGGATATCGTGACCAGATCTACAGGAAGTTCCTTTACAATGAGGGGTAACCGGGTAAAGCTATGAGTAGCATCTGTATGCAGGAGCACGTCTTTTTCTTCGCATATCTCTGATATAGCCTTCAAATCCTGCACTGTTCCTATTTCCTGATTCCCTTGCTGGATTGAGACAAGAATCGTTTCCTTTGTGACTGCATTTTTAAGCCCCTCAAGATCTACAAACCCTTCAGCATCCACATCAAGGAAAGTGACATTAAAACCCTGTCTCTCGAGAGCTCTTGCCGTATTTAGCACAGGAAAATCTTCTATCTTCGAGACAATAACATGCTTTCCTTTCTTCTCTTTGAGAGCCAGACCAACTCCTTTAAGAGCGGTGTTGCTTGACTCAGTGGACCCTGAGGTAAAGATAACTTCTTCTGAATTTGCACCGAGCTTTGAAGCTATGCTTTCTCGAGATCTCGCGAGTGCTTCTTTTGCATCAATACCCATAGAATAGCCAAATTCCGATGTTGCTACTGCGTAGATATCAAAAAAATAAGGTTTCATTGCTTCAAGTACCTGCTCATCCAACCGTGTGCATGCGGCATTATCAAGATAAATTACATTCTCAAATATTTCTCTCCCTCCTCCTATTGAATAATAAAATTTTGAATATGAGATAATAGAAATTTGACTCTCTACAGTTAAATCTTAAATTTTTCAGTAAACTCTCGAGGCTTTGAATCCATAGAATTCCCAGGGTAGTAATTTAGCTAAGTATGATAGATTTTAAATTATGTCATATCAAGGAAAATATTCGCGTTATCGTAATTATCGTGATAATTCGATCTCTAAAATCTCTTCAGCTTTAGATAAAGAGAGTTACGTTTGCGTTCCTTGCTTCCTGGATATATGAACCCACAGCTCCCCATTCGTCTATCCATTCCGTCCGAAGTTCTTCTTTACTTAAGCCCATGATTTCCATGGTCATTTCGCAGGCGATTATTTTTCCACCAAGTTCCTTGAAGTCATTCATTAGTCTTTCAAGGGAAGCAACATTGGCTTTGTCCATTCTTCGTTTAATCATCTGCCTGCCAAGACCCAGCATATTCATTTTGGAAAGCGGCCCCTTATCAAGTTCTCCTTTCTTCAAGCGCATTAGCCCCCAGAAGGTAAAATATATAGAAGCCTCCATGCCCATTGCCAGGGCTCCGTTAGCAATTATAAGTGCACTATACACTTTATCCATATCGCCACTGTGCAGGATAATGACAGTCTTTTCCCCCATTTTCACCCCTCTTCCGGCTTATCTCCGGATTTTTATCTCCCATTCTTTTCCCCCTTCTTTATCTTCAATATCCAGTACTTTGAGCCCCATTGCCTCACAGGCCATAGGAATCTCTTTCCTTGAGGCTGGATGTGTTCCCTTTACAATAACAAGATCCCCTGGAGAAGCTTTTTTTAGAGCTTTTCTGCACTCTACCAGTGGAACCGGACAGGTCTGCCCTCTAACATCGATTTCCACTTCTGCCATTATTCACCCCCAAAGTAAAAGAAATAGAAAAATTCTGACAACAGTTCTGATTGCTGTCCTTTTCCTTAAATTCATTATATTCCAAAAAATATATTATCGTTTCGCATTGAAAATTCTATCTGGGAAATTTCTATTTGAGAACTAGTACCCTTATTAAGGGTCCTCTTTCTTGTCAAAGCGCTCTCCTTATCTTTTCTGCAACTTCTTTCAGATTGGTAGTATCAGGTTCAGTCCATACTATTGATTTTATTCCCCTCCCACCATCTCCTTTTCTTCTGGGAATAACGTGTACATGTACATGGGGAATTTCTTGGCCAGCGACTTTTCCATTATTGATTCCTATATTTGATCCCTCGGCCGAAAATGCCTTCTCAACCGCAGCCGTAATCTTCCTTGCAGCCTCAAAAAGTGAAGCAACACTTTCTGCATCCATATCCGTAAAACTACTGAAATGCTTTTTAGGAGCTATCAGAGTATGCCCTTCGCTTGCCGGAAAAACATCAAGAAATGCAAAAACGTCATCGTCTTCATATACCTTCTCTGAAGGAATTTTCCCTGCTATTATTTTGCAAAAAAGGCAATCTTTCATCATAACCATATCCACGTAAAGTTTAGGGGATACACTTATATCAGGATTTTGTTCTTTTCGTAACTTATATATGTAACTAAAAAACTTAATAAGGTAGTCGTTCCTTCACTGATTGTACCGGGAGCTCCCTCTTGAGCGAAGCGAAAAGGGCAGCACACAGAGCCGCAACTCTACAGAAAAGGTCTCCGTCCTTTCGAGACGGGACTCAGGAAGTGAAACTCCATGATTGGTTATATAGCAGGTGCATTGACAACTGTAGCTTTTGCTCCACAGCTTCTAAGAGCTTTGACTACGAAGTCTACAAAA
>JAMXLQ010000258.1 GCA_024280975.1 Methanosarcina sp. | reverse complement strand
CCATTATCTGGACTTCTTTACGATAAATTAGGAGCAAAATTGCTTGCAACTGTCGGATTTGCAATTTTAACCATAGATATGTTCTTTCTCATATTTCGGGATCAACAACATTGATAGTTTTAATCGCTTTACAGGTTTGCATGACTTTAGGAGTTGGTTTGATTTTTGCTCCCATCCAAGCTAACTCATTAAATCAACTCCCTGAAGAGTATAATGCACATGGAGTTACAATATTAAATACTGCGCTTCAGATAGCAGCAGCCTTTGGTTCGTCCTTGTTTATTGGTTTGATGGGGGCTACACAAGAAAAATACTTATCAAAATATGAAAATCCCAGTGTAATGCAGCAAAATACAGCGCTAATATCCGGTGTTGACATTGCTTTTACAGTAGCATTGATCTTGGTTACTATTGGATTGATTTTATCCTTTTTCATAAAAAGCATGAAAAAAAATCGATTAATTATTTAGGTTCACAGACTGAGCCTTCTACAGAATAATAACCAGATTATGTTTAAAGTTGTAAGCAATACAATAAAGTTGTGAGATACCTTTTGAAGATGTATATGCAAGGAGTTTTAGAGAGGCTTCTGCCAATTCATCTTTTTCTAATTGCTATTTCTTGATAACTGGTCTTTTAGACATTTCCAAGTGCAATCTGGCAGTGCCGCGAAAGTTATGTAAAATCGCGCTTTTTGTAAAGTTATTGTACAGAAAATTCGCAGCTGTGCTAAATTAGAAGATCCCAACGTTTTGACATAGAATGTTCAGGTTTTATCTTAAAACCTGTCCATTTCGGAAAAATCTAATTTTTCAGGATACTTCAAGATACGAACATTTTGACCTGCAACGTTCGTATAAATATTTCATGGATAATGGACTTGTAACCTTTGATGGAACAAAAGTTCTCACAGTAGCAGAATATGACCGATTTGTTTTTTACTGACCATATGACAAACTCCCCCTTTTTCCGGAAAAAGGAAATTTTATACTACTTTAAATTTTTAGAAAACCTATTTTTATTTTTATAACAATATAATTATACTTTTACTGTTAATAATAGTAGATTGTTTAAGTATTTAAAACTATGTAGAAGAAAAAAGGTAAGGGTAGACACAGACAGGAAGAAAAAGAAGGGGTTTGTTATTGCTGATGCGCAGATAAAGCCTGCGCTTGCTTCTGCTTTTGAGCGGCTTTGCCGGGTCACACAGGAATTAACATGCAGGAGTTTGTCAGCTTCAGCGATTGAAATTTCCAAATCGGTTGCGATTTCAGAAACTTTTTTGCCTTCTCTCAGACATTTTTTTAGCTTGGTTATTTGCTTAAGTTGCTGAGGCGTGACTCCGCGTGCTTTTAAGTCGGGATATTTCGTACCGCATAAATGTCTTTCATATGCCGGATCTATCGCCTGTTGCATGTCACCTAGTTCTAGAAAGGTTTTATAATTATTAATTGTATATTTTATTGTTAGGTATATTAACCTCTTTCATAATAATAAAATGTAGCAGATAAATTTATCCTGAAATAGTGAATTATTTGGTGGAGTTTATGGGTGATAGGGAAAAAAATGTGGGATTTGCTGCGGCTTTGAACATACTCTTCACATTCATAGAACTGATCGGAGGATTCTTAACAAACAGCTTAGCACTGATAGCTGACGCATTACACGATTTTGCTGACAGTTTTGCGTTAATAATAGCCTGGTACGCAGAAAAAAAAGCAAAAAAACCTGCAACTAGGAAGATGACTTTTGGATATCGAAGGTTATCTCTCTTATCTGCGGCATTTGCTACTATTGTGCTTATAGCTGGGTCATTGTTTGTACTTACCCAGGCCATCCCGCGTCTGATCAATCCTGAGCCCGTAAATGCTGAAGGAATGGTTTTTATTGCAATCATTGGAATTACTATAAATGGGCTGGGATTTTTTAGATTGAAGAAGGGGATGAGCCAGAATGAGAAAGTACTATCATGGCATCTTCTGGAAGACTTTTTGGGATGGATAGTCCTGCTTACCGGGGCAATAATCATGAGGTTCTGGAACAAACCCGTTATTGATCCTATAATGACGATAGGGTTTACTATTTTTGTACTATGGGGAGTTTCTAGAAACGCAAAGGAAACACTTAACCTTCTTCTGGAAGGTGTCCCTGAGTATATCGACATTGATGCGATTAAGGAATCTATCTTATCGGTTGAAGGAGTGAAAATGGTTCATGACCTCCATATATGGTCTCTGGAAGGAGAAACAGATATTTTAACAGCCCACGTTGTTGTGAAAGACAAATATCTACAAGAACCAGATAAAATAAAGCAAGCTATTAAAAGCAAATTAGAAGGGCATCACATAGAGCATTCAACACTTGAACTGGAAAGCGAAGGACTTTGTTCTGCAACAGAATGTATTTTTGAGTCGGAATAAATAATGCACAAAGAAATGCGATAAAGACAAACTTTCAATAGTAGGATCTTGTGCAGTGTGAAGTTATGGTCGGTAGCTAGTAAAGTACTTGAAGAATATCCGGAATTCTGGATCCTTTAGTCTTCCTTTTTATAATTCGAGTTTAGTCCTGTGTTTATTCGACCAAATTAATCAAATTTTGTACTCTCAGCGTCAATTCTGCCTCTCCGGCAAGTTTTCGATCTATATCCGGTGTTGCTCTTGTCGTCTATGCCTAGTA
>JAMXLQ010000257.1 GCA_024280975.1 Methanosarcina sp. | reverse complement strand
AGCGGAAAAAGTGCAAAAATCATTGGATACGATCCTTATTGATAATCTGAGTCCTAGAGCATTGGATTATGATAGCTTAAAGGATCATCGTATGTTTGATCAACCATTACCCGTTAAACCAAGACGTGAAGAAAAGTCTACTAAACCAAGTAGGGAAGATGCAAAGTATAATCAGAAACTTCCATTTTTGATGCGACTTTCCAAAAAGCAAGTGGAGAAACAAAAAATACAATTGGATTCTGAGTTTGAAAAAGACTATAAACTATGGGAAGATGAGGCAAAGAGAAAAGATCTGAAATTTGATCAAGCATTTGCCGCTTATGAGATTGCTTATAACAATTGGTGTAAACAGGAAAAGACATTTTACGCTGAACAGAAAGCGAACAATGATAGAATCGATCAATTGAAGAAGGATTTTGAGTCAGGAGAAGCATCTGCAATAGAAAATTATTTCGAGCATTTTATTCAAGGCATCAAATTGCCATTTGACTTCATTCTGGAAGTGGAGCTGGAATATTTGATCGAGACTAAAATGCTCATTGTTGACATCCTGTTACCAACAGTAGACGACTTACCACGTCTTAAAAAGATCACTTTTGTTAAAAATCAAAACGAATTCAAAGAATCATTCCTGTCTGATTCAGTATTGAATACTAAATATGACAATATTATCTATCAAATTGTTCTTATTTGTTTCAATTCAATTTTCGGTTTGGATAAATATGGAAGAATCGAATCTGTTGTTATCAATGGTAAAGTAAATACGATCGATAAAGCTACGGGAAATCATATTGAGCCTTATATCCTGTCGATCAATGTAAAAAAGGAAGACTTCAAAATACTGAATCTGTCTTCTATTGATCCAAAAGCTTGGTTCAGGAATGCAAAGGGAATTGCAGCTGCGAAGCTATCTTTTGTCACTCCAGTGCCACCAGTAATCGTATTAAACAAAGAAGATCGACGTTTTGTCGAAGGTTATGGAGTCATTGGTAATGTTGATGATTCAATAAATCTGGCCACTATGGACTGGCAGGACTTTGAAAACCTTATTAGGGAAATATTTGAGTGGGAGTTCAATACAAACGGAGGGGAAGTCAAGATAACCCAGGCTAGTAGAGATAAAGGTGTAGATGCAATTGCATTTGATCCAGATCCAATTAAGGGTGGTAAGATTGTCATCCAAGCTAAAAGATATACTAATGTGGTAGGTGTATCGGCTGTTAGAGATCTCTATGGCACGATTATGAATGAAGGAGCGAATAAGGGTATTCTGGTTTCAACTTCTAATTATGGCAATGATGCATATGATTTTGCCAAAGACAAACCAATAACACTGATGAATGGGGCAAATCTATTGTATCTGTTAGAAAAGCATGGTCATAAGGCAAGAATTGATATAAAAGAGGCAAAAAAAACAGCTTAATGCTAAATGACAAGCAGTGCGCAGGTTTTTCTGTACGATATTATTGTAAAGCAGGACATTCTATTTAGTTGACAAACTTTATTAGTTTTGTAAACTATTTGTCCCTTTTTTGTTGTTTTATACATAGAAAAGTCGCAAAAACACCTTGGAATGATAAAATAGTTTACAGAAGTGATTTACGGTGAACTATTTGTTGTTCCTACATGCAAAATAGAAAGATCTCTGTATTTACAGGTCAGGTGAAATAGTCAAGTTTCTTTGACTCCAGAAGAATTTGCAGGGTTAGAGAAAAACATTGTAGAAAACGGTTTCAATCCTGCTTTCCCTATCTCGGGTGCAATCCCTTCACTTATTTTTTTTCTAATTGTTTCACACAGTTAGGCTATTCGGAAACGTAGCCAGAGAATGAATGTTACCCAAAAACCAACTACATCTAAAACGTTTCCGATCTTATTCACAGCTCATGTTTTTCAGAAAAAGCAACCTTTAGAAACTCTTCTTCCTGATAAGCTGCACGTGTCACCAGGGCAGCACCCTTTTTAAAAAGTATTATCTTATTTAACTTTTTTATTATATTTTTTCAAAAAATAGCAAAAGTTTTCGATCATTTTTCGTCATAATTGAATCTAAAAGCACATAATATTCAGATTTGATATAAAGTCTTTCGGATACTACTCAGATTGGGTTAAAAATGACTTGGAAAAAAAGTCCACAAATGATTTATTAATTATAATCAAAGTTGAAAGATAAAATATTTTTTAGAAAAATTTTATCACTTGATTATTGTAATGAAAGACAACTCAGACTTATTTAGAGATTACCAAAAAAAGGATAATAGAAATTATAGGGATGAAGAAATATCATACGATTCTTCCAGGGCTACTTTCACTGATTGCTCTGACCCTCCAGATCAGATTAGGATGTGTTGAAAGTAAATTAGTTGACCAGACCCAGAACCCTCCAGAATTCTTTGTCCTCTCCAGATATTCTTCGAAGTTTACATTCTTATAAAGATGCTCTCCTGCAGAAAGAACCATGAGACCTTTTTTGCCTGAAGGAGCAAGTTTAATTGCAATTTTGTCTGCAGTGTATTCCCTTGCTCGGCTCAAAGCGTTCCATAAAAAGTTGTTGAGAATAGGAATAAAGGTAACTGGAAAGATGGAAAGATTGTAAAGCAATGTCACATGCCCAGCTTTTACGTGCCCTAGTTCGTGAGCAGCTATGAATTCCAGAGAATCTAAATCTTTCTCGCGGTATGCAACTTCAACTACAGCCGCATAAAAAACTACGTAATTTCTCCTGAAGTACAGGCGAGTGGAAAAAGCATTTATCGTTCCTCCTTGCTGGATCATAAATGCTTCAGGAACTTCACTTAGGTTCAGCTCTTTGGAAAGACGCTCAATAATATTATAGAATTCTGGAAATTGTGTCTCTGAAAGTTTGACTCCATTTGCTCTAATTCCTCCATAAGTTTGCCCGGAAATATATGAAAGAAAGGCAATCGATGCCGGAACCACAAGTAAATACTCGAACCCAACTTTTTGGGGAAACAAAATTGGAGCGGCCATTAATATGATGTAAATAAATAGACTGACTAGCAGACATATAACAAAAAGAGGTATTTCTGCAGGATGTCTAAGCTTCTGTATTTCATTATCCAACATTAACTCGTCCCCCACCAATATTAAAGCGCTAAGGAGATACCTTAATTTATGGGAATATGTCTAACAAATTCTGTAAAAGCACAAATGTTAGTTTCTCAGCATAAATCCTTAGACTTACAAGAATATACATTTTGTTATTATTTCAAATGTATGAGTGGAAAGTTAGAAGCTTAGTACTTACATTCAGCATATATGAATTCGGAATCATTTTTCATTGTTTTATTAATTCTATTTGCTACAACATCTGGCAAATGTGTTTTTGATGTATTGTGGTTTTTGGTACATCACCAAGACCTTTGTAAAAATCACCAATTAAAAGGACGACAGGTTTAAGCAGTAAATTAGTATAGAAAAGCGTGAAAAGCAAACTCCTTCTCATCTATAAAGCCAGTCAGTACACAACAGGCAAACTGTAGAATAATTATTTATAAGTAAAAAACATTAATTGATACAATGCTAGAGATGGATCCCATTATAAAAACAGTTTGTATAGTTCTAGTAGCAGTAGCGATTTTCATAGTTGTACTTATAGGTGTCACTAGAAATAATCCAGTACTTGCGCAAGTACTCTTAAATGCAATTGACAAAAGCACAGACGCATTAATGGGATACAAAAATACTATATTAACGTTCACTCGGAGACTCTATTGAGAAAGCAACTTTGAGATTGGAAGTCATAAAAGAATAGGTTATTATTGAAAAATTAATTGAGTGGAAAGCTGAAAGTTCATTCTCTTTTGCATATTCAGAGAATGCCTGCTTTATCTTCTTAATTTTTTCTTCTTCTGTTATCATGCATCACACAAGAATAAAATAAAAGCTCCATTCCCAGGAAGTGGGGTTGTTGACGCTCTTGTCAGTAAACTGACTCTGTTACTAATTCCCGTAAAAAAGGCACAGAACTTTAGAATTCTTATATAAATTTAGTTGATGTTGGCATATGCATGCTTGTACGAATTGAGATTCGGAATATACTATGAAGATCAGACATCTTGGATCTGAAATGAACACTGTAAAAACATTTAAATAATTTTAATACTGATTTCACTATGCAGATCACTTTGAACGGTCTTGGTCTGCATCATCGGGGCAGGTCTTCTAGTTTCTCCTGCCCCCCTCAAGCCAGGGCGGGATCGATCTCCCCGCCCGTTACCTCTCATTTTAGTCTCGATTTTTGTTCTTAAGTTTTTCAAATGGTGAAGAATTGCCTTGTCAATCTGTCCACAAGAATCAGAGGTTTCTTTTAGTAACATATATGTAGAGTTTTGCGGGAACATTGGCGACGGCAACGAAAAGGAAAACTCTGCAAGACTTCTTTATAGTTAATTAAGCGCGCAGATACTTGCACTTGTCCTCCCATCCAATTGCGAAAATCACGATGAACTCTGTAGCCATGACTGCACGAAGGTTTTTTGGCTTTCCTTCGTGTGGCACTTCCTCCCGAAACGCTGCCCTTTCAGGGATGGGCTGCGTTCTTTCATTTTCATTGGGTTCTAACCCTTTACCTTTTTTTCTAATAGTGTTTACAATTAGCTTTTGTACTTGTATCAAAATCTTGTTCTCTAAAAAGATATATGCCAGTTTGTATTAATTTATCTATAATTAATTGCCTTTAAGCACTCACATGCTTCTTTGATGAGGTAATTTCTATAATTACTCTTGTGAAGCCTTGCAGAGCGAAGAAGTCCTATACTCATAAAAAAAGGCAAAACTCTGGTAACATAGGTAAAATCTTTTTCATCCCTGCTGTATTCCCAGAGAAAATTTCCTATATACGGTTCGGCTTTCCATCCGCCGCCTTTGTGCAATTCAAACTCATTTTTAAGTTCTGCGGTAAGAATTCCTAGATCTCTCACAGGATGTGCTTGGAACCAGGAACTCTCAAAATCGAGAGCATAAGGTTCATCTTTGCAAAAAATATAATTGGAAAGGTTGACATCCCTGTGAACCATGCAGCCGTATTCCCTGTTGAGTAGGGAGCTGTACCACCATTCTCCAAGCAATTTATTGAAAGTCTCTCTGGTGTCATGATCCAGTTTCAGATGACCCAGAACTTCATGATAATTTCTGAATTCGTTTTCCTTATTGTAAGAAGATTTTGTATTTTCGTGCAGCTGTCGGAGCATGTGCGCAACTGCAGCAAGCCTCTCGTAAGGCTTTTCTTCATGCCTGATATACCAGCCCAGAGATTTTCCAGGTATATGATCGGTTACAAGGACGCAATTGAAATTCTTATTGATTGCAAGAGGTCTGGCAACATTTATTACAGAAGCAGCTTTTTTAAGGTTCCGATACTCGTTCATCATGCCCTTATAAGGGTTATAGTCTTTCAGCTGACCGGTAGGCTCAGCAAAAAATTTTGCCATGACGCTAAAGTGTTCACCCTTGAACTGGTACCTGCAGACCGTATGGGAGGAGTTGTATTTAAAAACCTCAACAGAGCAATTTTTATTTCTGAGTCGATGCCCGACAACTTCTTTGACAAGCCAGTCCCTGAAAGGGTTCCCAGGGTTTAAAGTATCAACATGACGAGATGCCACCTCAAATTTCCCCCACTTTTCCAGGAATACTTCCACAGTTATATTTTTTTCCCGCAGTATATTTTCATCTCAAAGTTAGTATTGTAATAAACAACTACCAATTTATTTTAAACAGCTACCAATTTATTTTTGATTTTACATTATTGGCAACAGTAACTATAATAGTTTGGATATATTATATTGTTATTGGTAACACTGTAAAGAGTTTATTCTTCTCTCAAGATTGAGCCCGCTGATATCAGCCGTGTTATTTTATTATTCTTTTCTCACAGTGTCCTTGTAAGATGGGTTGTTAGTTCAATTCTTGCGATCCACTTTGCTTACATCTGCAAAAAGTGGGATATGACGTTAATTTTTTGATAAGCTCAATATTTATATATAATTAGTATTTATTTTTCTTCTAATATTATATTCGCTAAATAATACCGTCGTAGTAATACAAGTTGGAGCAATTTTTCACCGACATATAAATTAGCGACATATAATATGAGGATATATTTTACCAATAGTATCCTCTCTATAAATAAATTTAATTTGATAATTGGTAAAATTATATTTAAACAGTGTATCTGCTAACGGAAGTGAGCTGAAAAACTAACAGCCTTAAAATTCTATCGTATTAAACAAAAATTCGGGGTGTATACAAATGGGGAAACAAACAGTTGATAGAATTAAAAAGATACTGACTATTTTATCGGTAGTTCTTTTTGTAGTGTCAGTAACAGCTGCTGTGGTAAGTGCAAATGACGGTTACAACCGTGGTGGCTACGATCACCACGGTGGCCACGGTCATCATGGCGGCCACGGTCATCAAGGCGGCTACGATCATCATGGCGGCCACGGTCATCAAGGCGGCTATAGGT
>JAMXLQ010000256.1 GCA_024280975.1 Methanosarcina sp. | reverse complement strand
TGTACAATGCAGGTCGGCCCGCTCATGAACATTCCCAGATCTCCTCCAGGAACCCCATTGATTATGATGCGGACATTGCCTCTTAACCCGTCTCCTATAAAGCGCTGTCCGAGCACATTGTCGAGTATGATTTCCTCTGCCCCATCCGCAACTGCAGCCCTGATTTTCTGATTTAAAGGGGTGTAGTGCATACCTTTAGCATCAATTTTTACCGTCTTCATCTCAATCAGGCTCCCGCTGGCAGTACATCAAGGATATTAAGCATTTTTTCATCCAACATATATCCACGCAGGCGGTCTCTATTGCCGCGCAGACTTTCTATACTGTTTATCCCCGCAGCACCCATAAGCTCACTGAGTTCGTCAGTCCAACCCTTAATAAGATTTGAGACCTGAACTGCTCCTCTCTCAGGATCAAGCCTGCTCACAAGCTCTGGACGCTGGGTAGCAATACCCCAGGGGCAAAGGTTTCTATAACAGTTACCGCAGACCCTACAGCCCAGAGCGACAAGGGCAGCAGTCCCGATATTAACGGCATCTGCTCCGAGAGCAATGGACTTGGCAAGGTCTGCACTGGTCCTTATCCCGCCACTTGCAATAATTGATATCTCGTTTCTTACACCCTGTTCTCTGAGTTTCTGATCAACGCTTGCAATTGCAACTTCAATCGGAATTCCTACGTTATCCCTGAATACTTTGGGAGCTGCACCAGTCCCACCACGGAATCCATCAATCACTACCGCATCCGCAGAAGAGCGGGCAATACCAGCAGCAATTGGAGCCACGTTATGCACAGCTGCAATCTTAACGAAGACAGGTTTCTTCCATTCGGTCGCTTCTTTCAGGCTTCTAATGAGCTGAACAAGATCTTCAATACTGTAAATATCATGATGAGGTGCTGGACTAATCGCATCACTGCCAATAGGGATCATGCGAGCCTTTGAGACTTCTTCACTTACTTTCTCTCCAGGCAGATGTCCACCTATACCCGGTTTTGCTCCCTGACCAATCTTGATCTCGATGGCAGCGCCTCTTTCAAGATAATCAATGTTTACACCAAACCGACCTGATGCAACCTGGACAATCATGTGGTCCTGATAAGGATATAGAGCTTCATGGAGCCCTCCCTCTCCTGTTCCCATATAAGTTCCGAGCTCTGTAACGGCCTTTGCCATACTGAGTTGAGAGTTGAGGCTAATAGCTCCAAAACTCATGTGGCCGATCATGATAGGGGTATTAAGCTTAAGATTTGGGGCAAGTTTTGTTTCGAGCTCTACGTCACCACTTTCGGTCTTTCTGAATTTGAGTTTGGATGGCTTCTTTCCAATGTAAGTCCTGAGTTCCATTGGTTCTCTCAGCGGGTCAATGCTCGGGTTTGTAACCTGGCAGGCATCAAGGAGAAGGCGGTCATAGACAACTGGCAAATCCCTGGCGTTTCCCATTCCTGAAAGAATGATCTTTCCACTGCGAGCCTGTTTAATAATATCCTCTCTGACTTCTCTGGTCCAGAGGGGGTGGCTACGGTAGTCTACAGGTTTCTCTGTAAGCGTGATTGCATCCCTAGGGCACATGGCAACACAGCGAAGGCAGCCTGTACATTTTCTAGACTCTGTCAGAATTTTGTCGCCTTCTCTCCTGTACACACCGTAAGAACAATTTTCAATACAGCGCCCACAGTCCATGCATTGGTCACGGTCAATACTGACCTTAAATTTTGGGGGTACACTTCCGAGCGTCATTCAATAAACCTCCCTATAATCGGTTCTCCTGCCCTGGGAGTGTATACGTTCTTAACTTCGGGATCAAGGACTCTTATTGCAGATTCTTCACTGGAGATATAGAGCCGGTTTCCATTCTCACCAACTACCAGAGGACGCAGTTTAATCCTGTCAGTAAAACCGACAATACCGTCCTCTGTTCCGACTACGATTGCAAAAGGTCCGTTCATGAGAGCAGACCCATATGTAAGGCGAATCGCCTTGTTCAGCTCTGCTTCTTTTCCAGGCATCCGATCTATATCATCCCAGAAAGGCGGGGCAAGGGCCTTAACAACCATCTCATACGAAAGTCCATGCTGTCTTCCAAGTAGGTCAAACAGATAGGCTACAACTTCGGTATCAGTAAACAGAGTACACTCGTATCCGTATCCTTCGACATAACGCTGGTTTGTACCATATGAGGTAATTTCTCCGTTATGTACTACTGACCAGTTAAGCAGATTGAAAGGATGAGCGCCTCCCCACCAGCCAGGAGAATTTGTGGGATAACGATTGTGGCCGAGCCAGATGTATCCCTTGTAATCTTCAATTCTATAGAAGTTTGCCACATCTTCAGGCCAGCCGGAAGCTTTGAAAACTCCCATATTTTTCCCAGAGGAAAAGATTGTAGCTCCTTTTACATTGGCATTTACTTCCATAACTATGTAAGTCACAACATCATTTTCAGAAGCCATTCTTCCTGCTATAAGGTTTTCTGAGGGTTTAAAGAAATATCTCCATGGGATGTGTACTTTCTTTATACCTGGCTGCGGGGTGGTCGGGATTTCTTCTTGGTGAACAATCTCTCCCCATTGTTTGAGGAGTTCGTCTACCTTCTTTTTAGGTTCACTTAGATTGTCAAAGAAAACATGAAGAGCATAGTAGTCTGCATATTCCGGATAAATTCCATATGCAGCATAGCCTGCCCCGTCTCCACTGCCTCTTTCATTCATGAGGCTGAGGGCAGCTTTTATGCTCGACCCGTCCATTCTGGACTTTTTTCGGTCTATGAAGCCTATTATTCCACACATTTTGATCACTCTAAAAATGGATAGGAATGAATGTAATGTATATGCGTTAATAATTTCCTGGATTATTTCCCTGGCTCATTTTTGAGAATTAGTTCAAAAAACTTGCCAGCTGAGAAACTGGGTTTCAGGGATGATTTTTATCAATTCACATATTTTAAGAATTTTTAACAAATCTGCTCATTTATTATCTAATTAGTATGAGTATACAGCAACGATCCCCTCATCTCTTTACATACATTGAGAGGGTCACCACTAAGGGAAGTAAGTAATTTAGTACCTATTTGACAATATATATATGTTTCTTTTTACAGGTTAAATGTTCTTGAGATAATCCTACGAAACACGATGTCTTGACCTTTTAATTATTCTTCTTCCTTTTACACTTTTATCTTAGAATATCCTATTAACAGATTACCCCATATCATCATCAGGACCTGTGCTATTTCCCTGTAGCATATATGAATTAATTTCTTTGAGAAAGAGTAATATTGTTGAGGGCCAAGTTTTCATAAGGAAAGCATTTTTATATTAATATCTTATTCAGGCCTTACTTTTGGAGAATATAAAGAAGCTTCATAGAATCTAAGTAATCAATGGAAGGAGAAATATTTTACTTAATTGACTGAATTATTTTCCGAAAGTTGAGACACACTTCCCGGATGGGAGTGTATCTTCTTGAATGAACTTTTCTAACTTTAGCAAAGCCAACTTTTTCGATATCTGAATGATTTAGGTATCTCTGGTATACTTACAACATATGTAAGTATTTATCTAATTCCCATGGGTGGACAATTGCTTTGTACTCGTTCCATTCCATCTCTTTAGCACAGAGATAGTGATTAAAGACATGTTCTCCGAGTACTTCCTTTACGAATGAACTACCTTTCATTTCATCAATCGCCTCCTTGAGATCCGCAGGCAGGGAGCGAATACCTCTTTCCTCTCGTTCTTTTTCTGTAAGATGGAAAATGTTCACGTTAGTTGGTTCTCCCGGATCGATCTTGTTCTTTATCCCATCAAGCCCAGCTCTGAGCATAAGGGCGAAGGCAAGATAAGGGTTACATGCCGGATCTGGGCATCTGAGCTCCACTCTCGTTCCATTGCCACGAGTCGCAGGAATACGGATCAGGGAACTTCTGTTCTTTGCAGACCAGGTGATGTAAACAGGTGCTTCGTACCCTGGTACAATTCTCTTATATGAGTTAACAACGGGATTTGTAATAGCTGCAAATTCTTTAATATGTTTTAACAATCCACCGATGTAGTACATTGCTTCCTGAGAAAGCTGGAGTGGAGTGTCCGGATCATAAAATGCACTCTTGCCTCCTTTGAAGAGAGATTGATTGGTATGCATGCCTGAGCCGTTTACTCCGAAGAGAGGTTTTGGCATAAATGTGGCATAATATCCTTTGTGATATGCAATTGATTTTACCACATATTTGAAAGTTATAACATTGTCTGCAGTACTTAGTACATCACCGAATCTAAAGTCAATTTCGTGTTGAGAAGGTGCCACTTCGTGATGAGAAGCTTCGATCTGGAAGCCCATATGTTCGAGAGCATAGTCAATGTCTCTACGTACATCCTGAGCACGGTCAAGAGGTGAGAAATCGAAGTATCCTCCCTGATCCGTAAGTTCTGTGGTTGGATTTCCGTTTGCATCAAGTTTGAAGAGGAAAAATTCCATTTCAGGACCCACATTCATTGAGTACCCCATTTTTTTGGCCTCTTCGATTGCGCTCTTAAGAACGTACCTGGGGTCTCCCTCAAATGGTCGACCGTTTGGAAGATACACATCTCCAAGAATCCTGGCTACTGCGCCGGTTGCGGGTCTCCAGGGAAGAATCCTGAAAGTAGACGGGTCAAGCACAAGTTTCATGTCAGATTCTTCAATCTTTGTAAAGCCCTGGATTGAAGACCCGTCAAACATTACCCCGCTTTCAAAGGCTTCTTCCAACTGTTCAACAGGAATTGCCCAGCTTTTGATGATGCCAAGTGTATCCGTAAACTGGGTCCGGATAAACTTCACGTCTCTCTCAACTACAGCCTCTAACACATCTTCTTTGGTCATACATTTTTTTATCTGCACCATTTAATTTCCTTCCTAACTAGGCATTAGGTATCCTTTTACCTATTTAATAGTATATATACTTTTTGTATATTTTTATGAAAATAAGAAACTGTCAGAGTATCGATTAAGTAGAAGTATCTTTGGAAATAACTGTATATTGTATCCCCACTTCGTTGAATATATTTCTAATCACATCTATATAAAGTTCATTAAAACTCATTCCAAAAGGTGGATTTCTTAGCACAATTGAGTTTTTTCTTTTGAATGTATGTCTGCAAAAATAGTGTAAAAGGTAGTAGTAAAGACTTAAAGCTTTTTTTCAATCCTAACATTAATAATGACTGGAATGAAGATGACTTCCAGGCACGATGTGGCGCAAAGAGTTAACCTCTTTAAGCTTCTAGTCTCTGTGTTGCTCTGCCAGTTTGCAGGGGTAATAGGCTCGATATTTACAGCATCTTCTCTTGAAAATTGGTATTTATTGTTAGAAAAACCAACTTTTACCCCTCAATCCTGGGTCTTCTTCCCGGCTTGGAATATATTTTATATACTTATGGGAATCTCACTTTATCTTATCTGGGATAAAGGGCTGCAAGAACAGGAAATTAGAATGGAAATGCTTATTTTTGGCATTCAGTTAGGCCTTAATGTTCTCTGGTCTTTTTCTCTTCTTTGGACTAAGATCTCCTTACTATGCTTCTGTGGAGATTATTTTGCTCTGGTTTGCAATCTTCGTGACAACGTTTAAATCAGGAAGGTTTCAAAAATAGCTTCTTATCTATTATTTCCTTATATCTTATGGGTTAAGCTTCGCCATGCTGTTTAATTTATATCTGGATTTTGAACTCATGAAGCAATATTTGAAACTCATTATTGAATTCCTGAGCTATTCAAAACTGGTTTATTCAAAACCATTTCTATTTCGGCCACTTTTATTAAATTGCCTCGAACCCATCATTTTTCAGAATAAATCCATGAGTGAAGGCCTTGAGGAAAGTCCTTAAATGTTAAAAAAGCTGTAAAGAAAGTTTGCCTAGAGGCCCAGGGTAAACTTTCGTTTTTCAAAATATTGTTTCTATTATATGTAATTACAGAGCTCCACAGCCGCAACTTCTTCCCAGAAGGGTCGAGATCCGGTGTTTCAGATGATGGATATCGTCTTCGGACATGCTTTGGAGCTCTTCTTTATGCTCTTTTTCGATATGGTCAAACATAGCATTTTCAACTTCTTCTAGTTCATTACCAGCAGCCATAAAGTTACATTTGAATCCCAGATCGGCACATTTTATTATTTTCATGAAATTTCCTCTATGCAAACAAATCTCAATAAAAACGCCTTTAATAATTTAAATGTAAATATAATAAAGATTAATAGGATATAAAATTAAGTTTTTAGAATTATTTTACGATAAACTATTCTTTTTGTTGCCCTGCTTAATCGGAATATACCTTGCACATGTAAAACCTTCTTTGTAGGGAACTTTAATAGTAAGCATTCCTTTATCGTTGACTGCAAATGCTTTTTCTGGATCTACGGGCCCATCCAGAAAAAAAGACCCCAAATACTCTACGGTTTTACTAAACGCTTTTAGATAAAAGCTGTTTTCGTGCATTATAAGTGTTATATTCTCACTTTCTACATCGGGAAGTTCAACTTCCAGAGTGAGATGTTGGTGTTTGTCATCATGATACATCGCTATTATCGGAGTTTTCAATATTCTAGGTACAGCACTGTCCATAGTATTTCTCCCCTTAAAAAGCCTAACGTAAAATCTCCTCTCTTACTCGATTTTAACATTCATTCATTACTTGTCAGGAAAAGGTCTCGGCCCAAAACTTCCCCCCTCTGCAAAGTAAGAGATCTGATTTCCATGTAAAACTAGTGGTAATAAAAGTTGCCTATTTAAAAGGCAACCCTAGTAATTTTTAGGACACAAACCAAAAAGAAATAAGTAAAGTTGAGTATATTCAAATATCCACTTTATTAAACCTCCACATAGCAGCAGATAGCATTACAAGGGCGAAGAAAATGAGACCCAGGAAAGCCACAACTATATCGACCGTAGTATAGATATAGTGATTTCCCATTACAGAGAAATTGGTCCCCAAAGCAAAATAACGAATTCCACCTGCCAGAAGGGTCAGTGGGTTAAACATTGATAGGACCTTGAGGAAAGTAGGAAATCCGTCAATCGGATAAAGGGCATTACTTACAAAGAAAATGGGCATGCTAACCAGGGTAAGGATAGACTGCATTCCTTCCGGATTTTCAACGGTAATTGCGATAGAACCTGATAGGAAAAGGAAGCCCAGAGTAAAAATCGCCACCAGTAACATAATACCCACGATTGCGATAAGAGTTTCAATAAGGGTATATCCCTTAAAGAAGTCCATTCCTACAAGTTTTCCGAATCCTATTATTATGAAAGTTTGAAAGAAGGCTTTAGTCACAGCGGAAAGTCCAACTCCGAGGATGATATGAGATCTGGGAACTGGACTTGCAAGAGTTTCCCTCAAAAGACTGAATTTTTTGTCAAACATAAGGCTAGTGCCTCCAAACAAACTACTGAACAGAACGTCCATTGCAATTATTCCTGCACCCATATAGGAAATATACTTGACTACGGGAACGCCGGGTTCATTTGGAATAATTGATGTTAGTTTGTCAAAACTATTTGACATAGCAAGCCCAAAAAATGCCAGCCACATCACAGGCTGAATCATTGAAGTGACTAGTACTGATTTGTATCTGAAATATTTCAGCATCTCCCTCCAGTATATGGCACGAAATTCGAAGCTCATTCAGAAACACCCGCCATTTCTATTCCTTGCTGTTTTTCGTTTTCATTGCCTTCCCTTAACCCATGCCCTGTGTAGTGAACAAAAACATCATCCATTGACGGTTTTTTAATATTTACGATTATAATATCTATCCCCTCTCTCCGAATTTTCTCCATAATTTGAGGAAGCACATGAGTAACGTCCTCCCCTATCATAATTCTCAGGGATTTCGTATCTTCTGTTACATTTTTAACGGCCTCGAGTGACCTTAAAATCTCTGCAGCAGTCGTATTATCACTGGTTTCCAGGTAAATAAGATCTTTTCCAAGTTTATTCTTTAACTCGTCCGAGGTTCCGGTTACGATTATTTTTCCATGGTCAATTATGCTTATTCTGTCGCTCAATTGATCGGCTTCTTCCATATAGTGTGTTGTCAGGAATACAGTAGTGCCCTCTCTCTTAATCTCTCTAAGGTATTCCCACATTCTCATTCTCGTCTGGATATCAAAACCGATCGTTGGCTCATCAAGGAAAAGTACTGCAGGTTTTGTCATTAATCCTCTTGCAAGCTCAAGCCTTCGCTTCATGCCCCCACTCAGATCTTTTCCCAGGGTATTCCTTTTACTTTCCAGATCTGTCAGCTTTAAAAGTTCTTCGATGCGTTTATTTCTTTCTTTTTTCTTCATCGAATAGATTCTGCCGTGATATTCAAGATTCTCAGATACCGTCATTTCATGATCAAGGCAAAGCATCTGGAAGACGATACCTATTGACCTCCTTACGGAGTTTGGTTCCTTTGCGACATCATACCCATTAACTCTGGCCTCGCCTTTCTGGAGTTTCCTGAGTGTCGTGAGGATATTAATAACGGTACTCTTTCCCGCTCCGTTTGGGCCAAGAAATGAGAAAATCTCCCCCTGTTTTACAGTAAAACTGATATTGTCAACAGCTTTTAAAGAACCATATGAATGCTCAAGATTATTTACTTCTATGACATTTTCAGCCATTCGTAAATCAACCCCTTCCCTCTACCGTATCGGATCACTCCTGTCATTTATATTAGATCCTATTATTAGACCCCTATTTTAGTGGTATAGCTTTAGTAAGTAGTCTATTGAAACTATTGAGTTTGAATAAATATCCTGATAGTTTACACAAGTAGTTATGCCTCAGATGGTTTATATAAATAGGAAATAAAGTTTCTAAACTAACCTATGAGACACTCTTTGTTTTTCGATTAGAGGTTCCTAAGATACTTGATAAATTACCCACTTAAATCTTGTTTATTGAAATATGCCCCAATAATTTCCTTTTTTGTTTTTGTTAAAAAGCTCTTTCTTAACGACATTGCAAACATAAAATAAAAAATATAAGGAAGATATCTTTATATTATGGAACTATCTCAAAACAAACGTCCATTAAAACAATAATTAAACCCTAATAGAAAAATAAACAAGCCTCTAAGTTTGATATTAATTCTCGTTAAAAAATTAAAAGCAGGTAGGGTACTGTACATCCTAGCATTTCTAGAGAGCCGAATTACTATATCACTTACACACTCAGACTTAAAGTTTGAGGATAACAATGTATAGAAGAAATGTAAAAGGTCTTCTTTCTAACGCAATCTCTAAAAGTAAGAAAATACCTTTTTCATCTCAATAATTTAAACCCTTTTCACTTCAAAAAATTCAAACCCTTTCCATCTCAAAAGTTTGGACTTCGCTTTCTCTAAAAATAGCTGAACTTTTACGCTTATTCGTTTAGATCCTTTCAGTACCTTTTCTAGAAAGGTCCCTTTCCAGTCACTTTTGCTAAAAGAGTACGCTTTTGTTAAAGAAAAAAATGATACAGGCCATAATACT
>JAMXLQ010000255.1 GCA_024280975.1 Methanosarcina sp. | reverse complement strand
TACTATGAAAACGAGCCCGATGAAACTATATACGATCTATTCGCCACCTCATCACAAGGATCAAATCGTGCGCGCTACTAAGCAAGAGGCTGAAGCAAACCCTGAGGAATTCGACGGGGTAACTACGGAATAAGACCAAAAGCAAGAATGACGATTTATTTCCATAAAACGCTTTTCTCTTTTTATTTTGAAGTGAAATGTTGAAATTTCCTCAAAGAATTTTGTTCGTAACTATTTCAGGCATTATTTGTTAAGCTTTGTATTCAAATGTTTTAATCCTTTTTAACGGATTAAGGATCTTTAATCATGGTATGTTATTATTGTAATGGAGCCCATCACAAAACCCGTTTTATTCTAAATCATCAGGAGTTTCCAGGATCTTTTTCGGTGATCAGATATTTGACTGACTGTTCTATATATGAAATCCAAAAGTCAAGTTTTAAGCTTCGAGACAGGTTCCTACTATTTCATACTAAAACAAGGAAAGTTGACTTTCCCAATTGTGTCAGATCTGGAAATTCGGTTTTATTTTACCTATCTTGTATGTTTGTGATAATCGTATTTTTTATAGATACCTTCTTATTAACCTACAACACTTCTTTCTCAATTGTGCCAGAATAATTATACACATCAATATTTTTATGTATTATTGGAGCTTATTTTACTATAATAACAATTTACTACGAACAACATTCAAAATAATTATTGAATCTAAATAGAGTCTAAATATACAGATTTACTATTATAAAATATTCGGTCGGTATAATTAGACTAAAAGCAAGTACTAAGTCTTAGTTTAAACACATTTTAAACATGGCTTAAACAAATTTACCTGATAAATCCAGCTGATATATACTAATTAATATATGAGTAATTAATATATGATTACAGTGATTATATTTAATCCTAAATACTCTATAATAAATATTCTATCAATAAACCCCTATCTGGAAGCTTCTGATGATAAAATAAAAAGGCTTTTTGGTGAGAAATGTCGTAAAAAGTGGAATAAAGGATACTTTCGCGATTTAAGGGCATCTCATTTGATTCCGATGACTGAAAAATCTCTCTGAATCTGGCTTCCTTCAATACTGTTTATCGATATATATTAAGCCTTGGCTGGCGTTAATTAACTTAAAAACTACATAGCCTGGTTGTCAAAAATGGTTGTTGATACTAATATCTGCGGTATAAAAATAGGAGACCAATACCCTGCACATGTAATGGGTATTATTAACTTTAGCCCTGAGTCTTTTTACGGAAATTCGGTCATAAAGCCGGACTCTGCGCTTGAGATTGCCCTGAAAATGGTTGATGAAGGAGCAACCTTTCTGGATCTAGGAGCCCGCTCAACCTGGCTACATGCTGAACCTATTAGCAGGAAAGAGGAGCTTGAACGTATTGTGCCCGTGCTTAAAGCGCTGGAAGGTAATGTGGATGCTGTGATATCAGTGGACACAATGTTTCCAGAAATTGCAGAAGAAGCTCTCAAAAGGGGGGCTCAAATCATAAATGATGTTTCTGGTTTTACAGCAGATCCCAGAATGATTGAAGTAGTGGCAGACTACGAGTGCCCTGCTGTTGTCATGGCCTCAAATAAGGTACCGGGTGATCCTATTGGGATGGATTCCATTATCGAATCCCTTGATTCTATTATACAGACCGCTGAAGCAGGCGGCATAAATCCGGAAAAGCTCATACTTGACCCTGCGTTAGGCAGGTGGACCGAAGAAAAGCTTTCAATCTATGACTTTGAGACCCTTGACGACTTTGAACGCCTTAAAATTTTCGAAAAGCCTTTGTTAGCAGCCCTCTCAAGAAAATCCTTCATAGGAGAGGTACTTGAAAAACCTGCAACCGAGAGGCTCTATGGTAGTCTGGCTGGAGCAGCTATTGCAGTCTACAAAGGTGCTCATATTATCCGTACGCATGATGTGCCTGAGACCTATGATGTTGTAAAGCTTTCAGGAGCTACCAGGAGTCGGCCAAATATAGTAAAAGAGGGCAGATATGAAGTTTCTGTGGTTGAGGTAAAAACTCCTCAGGACGCAGCCATTTTAATGAGAAAACTTGGAGCAACCAGAACAGGCTCACAGGTAATGCAGGAAAAAAGCATCCTTCTTATGCTGAAAGTTCGCAATCTTACGACTACCGAGGCTTTAATAATAAAACAAGAGATACTTGCCCGGGGAGGGGATGCAGCTTTGACAAGGGATGCAGTTTCCCATGAAGCGGAAAGTACTGATGTACTTTTAATGGGCACTCTGTTGCAGCTTGGGCGCCTTGCAAGGAAACTTGAAGGGCAGGCACGCTCTCTTCCACTTATCGCCGGAATGATCCGCGAATGCATTGCGAACCGTAGCGATCTTGAATATCGATATTTGAGGTAATTATGATTATAACTTCAGCAAAACCCCTTGGAGAAATCCTGGCCCTGTTAAAAGACGAAGATGATGTCTTCATTATCGGATGCAATGTATGCGCCGCAAAATTAAAGACTGGCGGAGAACCCGAAGTGCTTGAGATGTACAGGCAGCTTGAGAAAAGTGGAAAGCATGTAGTAGGCTGGGCTCTCCCCACCGCAGCCTGTAGTGTTCGATCTTTTGACTCCCTTGTCCAGAAAAATGAAAAGATACGTGAGGCGCGTTGTATTCTGGTTATGGGCTGCGGGAGTGGAGTTTCAACGGTTGCCAGTGTAACGGAGGTGCCTGTATTCGGTTCAAATGATACACTTTCTCTGGGAGGTTCGAGCGAGAACAAGCTGCTTTTGGACCAATGCGTGATGTGTGGAAATTGTACGATTGGTGAATTCGGAGGGATTTGTCCCAAGTCTCAGTGCCCAAAAGGACTTCTAAACGGACCCTGTGGGGGAGCTATCGACGGGACGTGTGAAGTTAACAGAGATCATGATTGCGTCTGGGTCCTGATTTATGATCGACTGAATAAAATTAAGAGGCTTGATCTTCTTTACACGGTTCATGCTCCTCAAGAGCACAGAACTAACTAATCTTACCCCTAGTTTTTATCTTACTTTTTTTACATCAATCTCTTTTCAAATTCAAAAGAGGACGGTTGATAAGAGACTCTGAAAGTTCCCTGCCCTTTAAGAACATTGAAAGCGCTGAAAATCTCAAGGATACTGAAAACCTAGACAGCCGCGTTCTTATTTCTCACATTGAACATAGTCAAAATACCTAGTTCTCTACATCATCATACTCCTGAGGAGCATGGCTTTAAATAATTTCATTCCTAATATTCTTATTCAATGCTTTTTAATTTTCGTGAAAAACTGAATTCCAGCAAATTTTTGGTTACTGCTGAAGTTTCCCCTCCTAAGGGCACAAGATTTTCAGTTCCCTTAGAAGATGCTCGCCAGCTCAAAGGCATTGCAGATGCTATAAACGTCACGGATAATCAGTGCTCAATTATGCATATGAGTTCCCTGGCTTTTAGTAAGCTTCTGCTTGATGAGGGACATGAGCCTATTATGCAGCTCACCTGCCGGGACAGGAACAGGATCGGACTTCAGTCAGATCTTCTGGGAGCGTATGCTCTGGGTATCCGAAATATCTGCTTGATGACAGGGGATTTTCCTTCGTGCGGAGATCATCCTGGTTCAAAGCCCGTATACGACCTTGATTCTGTACAACTCCTGCAACTTGTCCGGAAGCTTGACTCAGGCATCAATTTTGCAGGGAATAGGCTGGACGGTGGCACTTCTTTCTGTGCAGGTGCTGTTTCTGGCACGGATCCTGAAAAACCTCTGCAACTCATAAAACTTGAAAAGAAAGTTCGATGTGGAGCTGACTTTATCCAGACTCAGGCTGTCTATGATGTCGGTATGTTCGAGGAGTTTATGGAGGCCATAAACCACCTTGAAGTGCCTGTAATTGCAGGCTTGATACCTCTTAAGTCCTTTAGCATGGCCGAATTCATGAATAAGAACATTTCGGGAATTCGTGTGCCTGAAGAGATCATGTTCCGTATAAAAAACGCACCTGATCCGATCGAAGAAGGCCTTTCCATAGCTTCAGAAACTATAAAGGAGCTTATGAAACTCTCAAGAGGGGTTCATATTATGCCTGTAGGCTCTCATCAAAATACTCCAAAACTACTTTCTATGGCTGGAATTTCCGGAAATTAATTTCGGTAGAGGTTAAAATGCCCCTATACCGAAAGAATTTCTTTTCCCCTTTTCATCAAGGTTTCATGCTTCCTTGTATTCTGCTCCTGAGTCTTTTGTTTCCCTTGATCATCTTGCTTGCAGATCTTCTCGCATCTTTTTTGGAGCCTTTGGATACATTTATCAATATCTTCCGGTATTTTACGATTTGATTTGCATCTATTTTTAATTCAGCAAACCAAACTAATCATTAGCTTCTAAAGGCATCAGAATATGAGTTCAGAAAACACTTCCATCCAGATGTTTGGGATTAAGACCCCTATTATCAGGGAAGGGGATGATATCGTAAAGATTTTAGAAATGGCTCTGGAGGAAGCAGGTATCGTCCCGATTGATGGGGATATTTTCGTGCTTGCCGAATCTGCGGTTGGCACGGCGGAAAGAAGAATTGTCAAGCTTGCAAATGTCACTCCAAGTGAAAGGGCAGAGGTGCTTGGGGAACAGTACGGAATCGATCCCAGGGAAATGGAACTCGTGCTTCAGGAATGCGATGAAATTTTCGGGGGTGTGCCTGGAGCTGCCCTTACAATTACAAAAGGTGTTCTGGCTCCAAATGCAGGTATCGACGCTTCCAACGCCCCTGAAGGTCACGTGAGCCTGCTTCCCGAAGACCCGCGAAAAAGTTCGGAAAAGATCCGGAAGGAGCTTGAAAAACGTTATTCATGCAAGCTAGGGATAATTATAGGGGATAGCAGGACCCAACCTCTCAGACTTGGCTGCTCGGGAATTGCACTTGGAGTTTCAGGCTTTCTGCCGGTAGAGGATGCACGGGGAACTAATGATATCTATGGGAAACCTCTTCGTATTACATATAAAGCTGTAGCAGACAACCTTGTGTCTGCTGCCGAACTCCTGATGGGAGAAGCCGGAGAAAGAGTGCCCTGCGTGCTGATCCGGGGGGCTCCTGTAAATATGGTAAACGAGTCTCCAGATATGCCGACAATCCCAATGGAAGGCTGCATGTACTTCGGCAACGTAATAAGATGTAGGTCCGGGAAAAATGAGTGATTCTTTAATTTAATTGAGGTTTACACTGCTCTATCTTACGAATACGTTTACAGTAAAACCATCAGCTTGAGATAAGCGTTATATATTCTCGAAGATAATATATACAATTACTTGAGTCCCGACCCTGTATTTGGTAAATCCAGCTTTCAGGTCGCCTATCATCAGGATTGGGTTTCCGGCAGCTTTATCGTACAGGCCTTTGCAGGTAAATATATGTACGATTCTTCTGTATGCTTCCCGGAATGGATTAAACAGAAAAATAGAAAGTCTTATACGTTTCAAAATATAAAGGTGATTTTATGAAACCAATTTTATTGGACTTTTCCGCAACATGGTGTGGACCTTGTAGGATGCAAAAACCGATTCTCGAAGAGCTTGAAAAAAAGTATGGGGATAAGGTTGATTTCAAGGTTGTCGATGTAGATGAAAACCAGGAAATGGCCTCCAAGTACGGTATACACGCTGTCCCAACACTGATTATTCAGAAAGACGGGACTGAGGTAAAGCGCTTCATGGGAGTAACTCAAGGCAGCATATTGGCGTCGGAACTCGATAAAATCCTCTGACCCCAGATTTTCTGACAAAAAACGCCCGGGGTTTCAGAAACCTGGGGCTAACAACCTTTTTCCATGCTGGGTTTTTAAGCTCTTTCTGTAACTTATACGATTGGAATCCTTTTATATCTCTACACTTGTTTATACTGTCATGGAATTTTTGTTTCCTTTATAGGCAAGTTTTATTTCGCCTATTAAGAAAGCTCTTCGATATCTTTTTTTCTACTCATCTCCACTGCTTACTGCTGATTCTCTTTGAATAAATTGCTCAATTGAGTTACTTTACTCAGGACGGCAAAGTCTTACTGAGATCCTCAAAAATCTGAGACCTTTTGAGAGGTCATAATAATTATATCAGTTTTTACAAAAAAATTGTATCAGTAATAATGCCAAAATAGAATCAAAATAAAAGAATTCGTAATAATCGCATTCTATTCTTTTTACTCGTCTTTTATTTTGATTAAAGAAATAGTTTGTGGATATAAAACCCGTAATACTATCTAAATAATGTTAGTTGAATAGGATAAATATTTATAGTCAGTATATCCTAGTTATATCAATGTAAAAACGTGTAAAAAATTTACAGTGAGATGGAGAAAAACATGAAAATTCGAGTAGTTAGTTCTAGAGAAGAAATTTTTACTTTAAACCCTAACGAGCGCGTTGTTCACCTGGCCTTCAGGCCGTCAAACAAGGATGTTCTTGGGCTAGCTGAGACCTGCCCAAAGCTTGAGGTAATTCAATTACCCAAATCGTATATGGCCACAGTTTCAAAATCCATAGAGATGTTCCTTCAGATGCAGAGAATTCAGTTAATTGAAGGCGATGTTTGGGGCCATAGAAAAGATATAAACGAATATTATACGATTCCGTCCTCAGTCACTGAAAAGATAAAGGAAATGAAAGCCGAAGGTAAGTCCACTGAGGATATTGAAGCAAAAATTTCAAGGGAAAACATGCTTAACCCTGAAATGGTCGCTTATATCATAAATAAGGAAACCCCTGCCTGAACTCAAACAGGGTAAGCTACTGCCAGATTTTACTGGAGATTTACTGGAGATTGGACTGTAAAAAGATGTTGAATCTTCCACGATCTAATCTCTAGATTAAATCTTATAAGAAAGTTTATGTCTATTAGGAGAAATTGAAGCTTCGAAGGTTGCTATCTATTTGGCAAGTAGGAAAAATAGCAATAGCCCTACAGACAAAACCGTCTCAATTTTTAACGTTTCTGTTTTTCGTTTGCTAGTTGCTCCCACTTTATTTTCTTGTATGACATGATAGATAAAATTTGGAAAAAGTTATGTATCAACACTACCATATTTTTTATAAAGTTGCATACTACGAATCTACATTTTTTTCCCTAAACTTAAATACCTTAAGTATTATTTCCTCAAGGATTTGCGTGATTTCAAAAAAATTGATTGATCTTGGTGTGTTAGCGCTCAGGCAGCGTAATTCTCGCGGGACTTTTAAACCGCACATTTCACTCCGGTTCAGAGATAATGCCGGGGATTTGCGTACCTTTTCCATTGATACTACTAGAACGGTTGGAAAACATCTCCAGCCTGATGCTTATCTTATTACCCATGCTCACTCCGACCATCACGGAAAATCAGCTATGCTCTCCTCCAATGCTGTTTGTTCGGAAAAAACTGCAGTGGCGCTTGAAATCAGGCATGATAGAAAATATGCGGGCAGCATGTTCAGGCTTGGGGATGAAATCGATATAGAAGGAACAAAAGTAAAGACCTTCCCTACGGAGCATACGGCAGGTGCGACTGCTTTTTACTGGGAAAACGATGTAGGAACAAGAATTCTGGTTACAGGCGACGTTAAAGATGCAAGCAACCTTCCTCCCTGTGACGTCCTTATTACTGAAGCAAACTATGGGGACCCAGCTGATCCTTCCTGCCATTTTGCAGATGACCTTGAAGGTATGAAATCTGCTCTTTTTAAGGACGAACCGGTTGCATTCGGGGCATACGAATTTGGAAAGGCCCAGCGCGCAGTCGAACTCATAAGAGATTTTGGATATAACGGTACCATCCGTATGGAAGCAAGAACTCGAGCTCTTACTCGCAGTATGCTTGAGAACGCCGGAGAGCTGGCAGCACTTGATTCTGAAGAAAGTGATGGAGTTTTTATAGTCGCTCCCTGGGACCTTGACAAACTTCCCTGGAACATGAAAAAATACGTGTTAAGCTGCCGCATGGATTACCCTTATCCAACAATCAGGATAAGTGACCACCTTGATGTTTGTGGACTTGAAAATATGGTCCGGAAACTCTCTCCAGAAGTCACGCTTGTCTATCACCCTAAAGGAAATAGACCCTCAAAATTTTCAAAATATCTAAACTCAATAGGAATTGATTCGATATCCATAGATCAGATCGGTAATGTTTTAAGCAATGAATTTATTTAAAGGTGTAAAACTCAGTCCTATTATTTAATTCCACAAATTAATTCTATTAATCTTATCTTAGAAATTAATTACAATAACTTAATTCCGAAAATCTTATTTCAGTAATAATTTCGATAGTTTAATACTATATTGTAGTTCAAATAATCTAATTAGAGTGATAAACACCTAGAGTAATAAATAACCTAAGTACTTATTTCAATAATTTAATTCTAATATTTTAAATATAATGATTTTAATCTCATAGTTCAAATTAATCTCATAGCTCAAATCTGCAAATTCAAGTCTTATAGTTCAGGTCTAATTTAAATGATATTGGATCCTGAATACAATTACATGCCGGGAATGTCAACTGCCATTCAGGAGAGTATACAGGTTGAGTAAGCCAAATCCGAAGTCAAAGTCCAGAAAAGAACCTACAAAAACCACAGAGGCTGCTGTAGAAGGTTCCGTAGCGAACGTTGAGACTCCAGAAAAGAAGAATCTGATTAAGGAAAGGACACCTGAGGAAAAGCGGAAGGAGCATAGGGATGGAATTGTAAAAACAATAATATCTGCAGCACTTGGCATAATTGCAGGAGTTTTATGTTTCAGTCTGTATGGAACCGGGGTAGATCAGAAATGGTATGCAATACTTATGATTGTTATTGGGTTCACATATTTCATACAGAAGCTTGTTTATCCTCAGCTCAAAATTGATGTAAAGGAGTTCAAATTCAAGGACTGGTTTTACGTAGAGTTTATAGTCATTGATTTCTTCCTTGTTGTCTGGACTCTTCTCCTCAATCAAAACTTTATGTAAATAGTCTTTCCTGAGCTGCAAAAAGGCTTTTATAAATTTTAAGGCCTTTTATATAGGCCTTTTAATTACAGCCTCTTCCAGTTTGATTTAACGGGCTTCAGTAAAACTGGCTTCTCCTGCAAGTGAATTTGCCCGTTTAATTCATTATATTCGTCGGTCTACTTAATTAGCTTCTGGGTAATTTTCATGCTTGTTATCGTCCAACGGTTCATATACCAGAGCAGCATTTCATAATCGGTACTGTTGCATATGTACAACGAATTTCCAGTATCGTATCATCATATTATCATATTGCCCTGCTTGACAATTGCTCTCTACTATAAGTAAACATCAATATTGTTATGCGCCTGGCTTGAGAGACTATGTCAGGTATGCCATTTCATTTTCTCTAATAAATCAAAAAAACGTAATTTTCGGGGACTATCATGAGAATAGCTATACTTAATAAGGATAGGTGTCAGCCCAGACGGTGCAGTAAAGAATGCGAGAAATATTGCCCGAGGGTTCGAACAGGGGATGAGACGATTGTTTTTGAGGAGGATGGAAAACCCGTCATTTCCGAGGAACTCTGTGTAGGCTGTGGAATTTGCATTAACAAATGTCCATTTAAAGCCATTATGATAATAGGGCTTCCTGAAGCTCTGAAAGAGCCCACCCACAGGTATGGGCCAAATGGTTTTGCCCTTTTCGGGCTGCCTGTGCCCAGAGCAGGAAAAGTAACAGGAATTCTTGGTCCTAACGGAATAGGAAAAAGTACATCCGTCCAGATCCTTTCAGGAACTTTAATCCCTAACTTTGGACAGGAAAAAGGTGATTGGGATACTGTGCTTGAACACTATGCCGGAACTGCACTTTACGATTACTTCAAAGCTGTAGTGGACGGAAAAGTCCGGGTTTCTCAGAAACCCCAGTATGTGGACCTGATCCCTAAGGCTTTCAAAGGAAAAACTTCTGAACTGCTCGAAAAAACCGATGAGAGAGGAGTCCTTGACGAGCTTATCGACTATCTTGACTTAAAAAGTGTAATCGACAGGAAAATTTCGGAACTGAGCGGTGGAGAACTGCAGCGTGTGGCAATTGCAGCATGTGCGGCAAAGGATGCTCAGTTCTATTTCTTTGACGAAATTAGCCCCTACCTTGACATCTACCAGAGGATTAACGTTGCCCGCCTGATTCAGAAAATTTCAAAAGACAGAGCCGTGCTTGTGGTAGAGCATGACCTTGCAATCCTAGATATGCTCACAGACGTTATTCACATTGCCTATGGAGAGCCTGCAGCCTTCGGTGTGGTTACTCTTCCAAAGAGTGTGCGTGTTGGAATTAATCAGTACCTCAAAGGATATCTCCCTGAAGAAAATATAAGGATTCGGCCTGAGGCCATTAAATTTGAAGTCCATCCTCCAAGAGAAGACTATCAGTTAAGGTCCATGGTTACCTTTAACGGCTTTTCAAAAAAATTCGGGGACGGCTTCTCCTTGAAAGCCACAGGTGGCAGCCTTCGGGAAGGTGAGGTGCTCGGAATAGTGGGTCCTAATGGAATAGGAAAGTCGACCTTCGTAAAAGTGCTTGCAGGAGAAATCAAGCCTGATGAAGGCGATCCAGGCATAGATGTCAAAATTTCTTACAAGCCTCAGTACATTAAAGCCGATACTCCTATTCGCGTGCAGGACTTCCTGCGCGGGATCTCAAAACAATTTGGAACCAGCTACTACGAGGTCGAGATTTCAAACCCACTCCAGCTTGATAAGGTCTATGACAGCCTGCTTACGGACCTAAGCGGCGGAGAACTGCAAAGAGTTGCGATTGCAGCCTGCCTCTCTCAGGAAGCCGATCTCTATATTCTGGACGAGCCCAGCGCTCACCTGGATGTGGAACAGCGTTCTATGGTCACAAAAGTCCTCAACCGTTTTGCCGAAAACAACCAGAAGACGGCCCTCGTTGTAGACCATGATATCTATATGATAGATATGTTAAGCCAACGCCTCATGGTTTTTGAAGGCAAGCCCTCGGTATATGGTGAAGCGCAGGGTCCGTTCAGCATGGAAGCCGGTATGAACAAATTCCTGAAAAACTTGGGCATAACCTTCCGCAGGGATGAGGAAACAAGGCGTCCGCGCGTGAATAACCTTGGTTCAAGGCTTGATCGGGAGCAAAAAGAGAGTGGAAATTACTATTATTCGGCAGGCAATTAAATTCTTCATCAGTAAGTGATGTTTAGTAAACGATGTTCGAAAAATCTTAAAGAACCGGAGTTCCCTTAATAGGGAGCTCAAGTTTTTGCAGAAGCTTTTGCAGAGAATATATTTTTCGATACTATCGTGCAATTCCAAAATAGTTTTTTATCTAATGTGTGAGTTTCTGATTTTCAATGAAGACAGAAAGTCTCGATCTGCCCGATGAAGTAAAACGATTTTATCTCGACTCCGGGATTCTGGAACTTTATCCCCCTCAGGCAGAAGCCGTGGAAAAGGGGCTGCTTGAAGGAAGAAACTTGCTTGCTGCAATCCCAACAGCTTCAGGGAAGACTCTCATTGCTGAGCTTGCAATGTTGAAATCCGTTCTAACAGGAGGAAAGGCGCTATATATCGTGCCTCTAAGAGCTCTTGCTTCCGAGAAATTCAGGCGGTTTCGGGAGTTTTCGGAACTTGGGATAAAGGTCGGGATTTCTACAGGAGATTATGATCTACGGGACGAGGGGCTCGGGGTAAATGACATCATTGTTGCAACCTCGGAAAAAACTGATTCCCTGCTCAGGAACGAGACCGCCTGGATGCAGGAAATTTCGGTTGTTGTGGCAGACGAGGTGCATCTCATAGACTCGCCAGATAGGGGTCCCACGCTTGAGGTTACTCTTGCAAAGCTACGGAAAATGAACCCTTCCTGCCAGATCCTGGCACTGTCTGCAACCGTCGGGAACGCTGACGAACTTGCAGCCTGGCTGGAAGCTGAACTTGTAGTAAGCGAATGGAGGCCCACCGAACTTCTGGAGGGTGTATTCTTTAATGGGACATTTTATTGCAGGGATAGGGAAAAGCCTGTTGAGAGGTCGACAAAAGATGAAGCTATAAACCTTGTCTTGGACACTCTCAGGGAAGGTGGGCAGTGCCTGGTTTTCGAAAGCAGCAGAAAAAACTGCATAGCCTTTGCAAAAAAGGCAGCTTCAACCGTCAAAAAGACGCTTTCTACAGAAGACAAAGACAGTCTAGCAGAAATTGCAGACGAGATCCTTGAAAACAGTGAAACTGATACTTCAACCACTCTTGCAGCCTGCATCCGCTCAGGAACGGCTTTTCACCATGCAGGACTTACCACGCCTTTAAGGGAACTTGCGGAAGACGGTTTCAGGGCTGGAAAGATTAAGCTGATTTCAAGCACTCCTACTCTGGCAGCCGGGCTCAACCTGCCTGCACGACGTGTAATTATTCGAAGTTATCGACGCTATTCCTCTGAAAGCGGGATGCAGCCTATTCCTGTACTCGAGTACAAACAGATGGCAGGACGGGCAGGAAGGCCGAGGCTTGACCCTTATGGAGAAGCTGTACTTGTTGCAAAATCATATGAGGAATTTGTTTTCCTTTTTGAGAACTATATCGAGGCCGACGCCGAAGATATCTGGTCCAAACTCGGAACTGAAAACGCTCTCCGAACCCATGTACTCTCTACAATCTCCAACGGTTTTGCGCGGACAAAAGCGGAACTCATTGATTTTCTGGAGGCAACATTTTTTGCTTTCCAGTATTCGAACTTCGG
>JAMXLQ010000254.1 GCA_024280975.1 Methanosarcina sp. | reverse complement strand
GGATATCCCGGCAAGTATACTTTTTGAAATTGCACACAAGTTGCGCGTAGATATGGCCACTCTCCTGACAGGGGAAGAGCCACGCATGAATATTTTCACAGTTACACGGGATGGAAAAGGGGTTAGTGTAGAGAGGAGGAAGCAGTACAAGTACCAGAACCTGGCTGAAAAATTTATTCACAAAAAGGCTGAATTTTTTATAGTCTCAGTCGAACCCAAACCCAATGGGGCAAAACCTGAAACTAACTCACACCCAGGGCAGGAATTTAACTATGTGCTTGAAGGAAGCCTGAAGGTCTATATCCACAATAATGAGATTATCCTTAATGAAGGCGATTCCATTTATTTTGACTCCACTTACGAACATGCTATGGAAACCCTGGAAGGAAAGCCAGCCAAGTTCTTGGCAGTTATAATGTAATTCGTTAATGTGACTCAGTTTGATATAATTCAATTTAAATTAATTAGTTTCTCAACTCGGTCCAATAAATTCAATTTAGTAGGATTTGGTCTCAAACTCGATAAGAAATCCGGTATCCAGGATAAAAGCTTGAAAATTTTGAAAATTTAAATGAGTCCGTGAAGCCTTCTAAATATAGAAGCTGTAAAAATAAGTAGATAAAACGGGTGTCTAGAATGACTTCTTTGCTCAATCAATTTGTTTCTAAAACCGATTTTGAATCCTATGAAGATTTTGAGAATAATTTTAAAATCCTCGTTCCTGAAAACTTCAACTTTGCCTATGATATAGTCGATGTCTATGCAAGAGATTCCCCTGAAAAGATCGCAATGATCTGGTGTGACGATAATGAAGAGGAGAGAATCTTTACTTTCAAAGACCTGAAGTACTACAGCGACAAAACCGCAAATTTCTTTGCAAAGCATGGAATCGGTAAAGGCGACTATGTAATGCTTACCTTAAAGAGTCGGTATGAGTTCTGGTACTGTATCCTTGCACTGCATAAACTGGGAGCCATTGCTGTACCCGCAACCCACATGCTCAAGACTCGGGATATTGTATATCGGATTAAAAAAGCCGGACTGAAGATGATTGTCTGCATATCGGAAGACGGTGTTCCCGAACAGATTGACGAAGCACATTCCGAATGCGGGAACGTCCAGCTCAAAAAAGCAGTCGTTGGAGGAAAAGCCCGGGAAGGATGGATTGATTTCAAGAAAGATCTCGAGGAAGCCTCCCCTGATTTCAAACGTCCTTCGGGTGAGGCTGCTACGAAAAATAGCGATATTTCTCTCGTTTATTTCTCTTCAGGGACCGCTAGCTTCCCGAAAATGGTGGAACACGATTTTACCTATCCTCTCGGGCATATTCTCACCGCAAAATACTGGCAGAACGTGGAAGATAACGGGGTACATTATACAGTTGCAGACAGCGGCTGGGGCAAATGCGTATGGGGAAAACTCTATGGGCAGTGGATCTCAGGTTGTGCGGTCTTTGTTTATGACTACGACAGATTTGAAGCCAAAAATATGCTTGAAAAAGCCTCGAAATTCGGGGTCACAACGTTCTGTGCCCCGCCAACAATCTACCGATTCCTGATTAAGGAAGATCTCTCAAAGTACAATTTCGGTACCCTGAAGTATGCAGTTGTTGCAGGCGAACCTCTTAACCCTGAAGTATATAATCGATTCCTTGAATTCACCGGAATAAAGCTTATGGAAGGATTCGGGCAAACTGAAACCGTTGTGACTATAGCGACTTATCCCTGGATGGAGCCAAAACCCGGGTCAATCGGAAGGCCATCTCCGGGATATAAAATTGAATTAATGGACAGGGATGGCAAGCTCTGTGAGGTAGGAGAAGAAGGAGAAATCGTAATCAACACAAAGGGAGAAAAGCCTGTAGGACTTTTCGTCCACTACGGGAGAGATCCTACGAAAACTGAGGAAGCCTGGCACGACGGCTATTATCATACAGGGGATATGGCCTGGATGGACGAAGATGGCTACCTGTGGTTTGTGGGAAGGGCTGATGATATCATAAAAACCTCAGGATATAAAGTCGGGCCTTTTGAGGTGGAAAGCGCTCTTATCCAACACCCTGCAGTGCTCGAATGTGCAATTACAGGTGCTCCGGATCCTATAAGAGGCCAGGTTATCAAGGCAACCGTTGTGCTCACAAAAGGATACACGCCTGGAGATTCACTTAAGAAAGAGCTTCAGGAACATGTAAAAAAGGTTACTGCTCCCTACAAGTATCCGCGCATTATAGAGTTTGTGGATGAGCTTCCAAAGACAATTAGCGGAAAAATCCGTAGGGTTGAGATCCGAGATAAAGATCAAAGTGAACTACAGTAAAGATATTACTTGAAAAATCCAGATCAAATTAGAAAATAAAAATAATAGAAAAGGAAATAAGACCTGGTAATAATAAGACCTGCTAAAATGAATAAAACCTGCTAAAATGAATAAAATCTGATAAAGCACATAAAGCTTGTTTTGATCCGGAAGCCTACTTTTCGGGTCAAAACAAAAAAGGAAAAGAAAGGAAAGAAATAAGTACCTTAAACCTTCTGGAAAGTTTGTTTTAAGAAGATTTGGTTCAAAGCTTACTTTATAGTTTTATCTTAATTTTCTGCTAACTTACGGTCTAATAGATTAGACGATTCATAATGTAAGAAATGTATGGAAACCTTAGGCTCTTCTTTCTGTCACACAAAACCGGTTTAAGAAAGACAGGGATTGGAAAAGGTCCGGGGAGAGGATAAAACTCCGGATGACCCCAAGCCCGACAATAGGCCTGAAAACTGAGAAGAGTCCAAAAGATTTGAAAAATAAAAAAGTGAGGATCCCTATGTCAAAGAACGATAAAAAAGAACCATACCCTGTTATCAATACTCTAGAGTGCAAGGCCTGCGGACGCTGCCTTCTTGCCTGTCCCAAGGATGTACTTTTCATGAGTGAAAACCTGAATGCGCGAGGTTATCACTATGTAGAATACAAAGGAGAGGGTTGCTCAGGCTGTGCAAGCTGTTATTATACCTGTCCAGAACCGCTTGCAATTGAAATTCATATCCCTCTGAAAACTGAGGAAGCCAGGTAAGTCAGAAAAGGAGGAAAATTATGGCAACACAACTCATAAAAGGTAATTCTGCAGTAATCGTCGGTGCACTCTATGCCGGATGTGACTGCTTCTTTGGATATCCAATAACTCCGGCAAGTGAGATTCTGCATGACGCATCCAAATATTTTCCCAAAATAGGTCGGAAATTTGTCCAGGCTGAATCTGAAGAGGCGGCAATTAATATGGTCTATGGAGGAGCATCAGCAGGACACAGGGTCATTACATCTTCTTCAGGCCCTGGAATTAGCTTGATGCAGGAAGGAATTTCTTACCTTGCTGGTGCTGAACTTCCCTGCGTGATTGTAGATATCATGCGGGCAGGCCCTGGTCTTGGGAATATAGGGCCAGAACAGGCTGATTACAACCAGGTAGTAAAAGGTGGAGGGCACGGGAACTACAAAAATATCGTGCTTGCCCCAAATTCAGTGCAGGAAATGTGCGACTTTACCATGAAAGCCTTTGAACTTGCCTTCAAGTACAGGAATCCCGCTGTGGTACTTGCAGACGGCGTGCTCGGACAGATGATTGAGTCACTTGAATTCCCAAAGCAAGCGATTGTCCCTGAGATTGATACCACCTGGGCGGTCAACGGTACGGCCGAGACTAGGCCTAATCTCGTAACCTCTATCTTTCTGGACTTTAATGAGCTTGGAAAGTTCAACGAAAAACTGCAGGCAAAGTATGAACTCATAAGGCAGAATGAAATCGATTACGAGGAATACCTGACTGATGATGCTTCAATTATCCTTGTTTCTTACGGGATAAGTAGCCGGATCTGCAGGTCAGCCGTGGATCTTGCCAGGAAGGAAGGTATCAAAGTAGGGCTTTTCAGACCAAAAACTCTTTTCCCGTTCCCTGAAGCGCAGTTGAAATCCCTGGCAGATAAGGGCTGTTCCTTTATTTCCGTGGAAATGAGTAATGGACAGATGATAGATGATGTCAGGCTTGCAATCAATTGTTCACAGCCTGTAGAGCTCGTAAATCGTATGGGAGGAAACCTGATTACCCTTGATCAGATTATGGATAAAATCAGGAAAATGGCAGGAGAGGCATGAAAATGGCAGCAGAAATCATTAACGGAGAAAAAGTAATAGGAAGGCCAAAAGCCCTATATTCGGACTACCCTCGCAAAGGATCAGTAGCCTCGACAGCCACTCACTACTGCCCTGGCTGTGGACATGGGGTTCTGCATAAACTTATTGCCGAAGCAATTGACGACCTTGGGATTCAGGATAGGACTGTTATGATAAGCCCTGTGGGTTGTGCGGTTTTTGCTTACTATTATTTTGATACGGGCAATATCCAGGTCGCTCATGGCCGTGCGCCTGCGGTTGGGACAGGAGTTTCCAGGGCCGAAGAAAATGCTGTGGTTATTTCTTATCAGGGAGATGGAGATCTTGCTTCCATAGGCCTGAACGAAACTCTCCAGGCCGCGAACAGGGGTGAAAAGCTTGCAGTTTTTTTCGTAAACAACACTGTTTACGGAATGACAGGCGGACAGATGGCGCCTACAACTCTTGTGGGTGAAAAGACTACAACATGCCCAGATGGCCGAGATCCCCGCTTTGCAGGTTATCCTCTCCACATATGCGAACTGCTGGACAATCTTAAGGCTCCAGTCTTTATAGAAAGGGTTTCGGTTTCGGATATTTCCCATATAAGGAAAGCTAGAAAAGCTGTACGGAAAGCGCTTGAAATCCAGCGTGACGGCAAAGGATACGCTTTTGTTGAAGTCCTTGCAGCCTGTCCGACTAACCTCAAGATGAATGCGGAACAGGCTATCAATTTCATAAATGAGGAGATGGAAAAGGAATTCCCTCTCAAGAACTTCAGAGACAAATCTGAAGGAGTCGAACTCCTGAACCGTGGGATTAGTGACTTTACAACTGAAACCCTAGAGCAGCTTTACGGAATTGAAGCCGATTCTGGGGAAAAGCTTGCCAGAAAAGACTTTGCTCCTATTCAGACTAAGATTGCAGGTTTTGGAGGGCAGGGTGTCCTGAGCATGGGTATTATCCTTGCACAGGCCGGAGTAAAGGCAAATCTCAACGCGTCATGGTTCCCTTCCTATGGCCCGGAACAGAGAGGAGGTACATCAAACTGTTCGGTCGTGATTTCAGGTCAGCCGATAGGCTCCCCTACAGTCTATACCCCGGACATCCTGGTAGCTATGAACCGTCCTTCCCTTGAAAGGTTTGGGGGGGTAGTTAGAGAAGGAGGTCTTATCCTCTATGATTCTTCCATCGGTGAAGTTGAAACACCTGCGCATGTCAAAATCGTTGCAGTTCCTGCAACCGAAAAAGCCAAAGAAGCAGGTTCCGAGAAAGCAGCCAATTCCTTCATTCTTGGAGTCCTGATGGGCCTTAATGTAACCGGCCTGGAAGAGGAAGTCTTCAAGGAAGCCCTTGCCGAGAACTTTGCAGGGAAACCCAAAGTCATTGAGTTTAACCAGATGGTTCTCGAAGCTGGGGCACAGTGGGCAAGAGAAAATGTTAAGATCTAAAGACTTTAAGGTTTGAATATTTAGATTTGGAGAGTTTGAAATTTGAAGACTTTAAGGTTTGAGGAAAAACTGAATAGAGAACACTCAAATTGCATAAAAGAAGGTGGAGAAGGTTTTTCTCTACCTGCTAGTATTTTTTCAGTATTTTTCAAGTGATTTTTCAGTATTTTTCAATCAATTTAGCCCCTTTAATTGCTAAAATTAAAATATCCCAAGCTATTTTGTCCTATGCTATTTTTCTGATTACCCTGTGTAGAGAGTTACGTTGAGGCAGAATAAATATCCACAAACTCAATTGAGAAGCACAATTGATTCTAAAAAACAGATAATCAGGATATGTATGAATCTGGAACCTATCATAAGTTTTATTAAAACTAAGTACATTGTAAGGAAAACAGAATTTTTTATAAATTGTTTTTAAGAGTTTTTTTATAAAAGGCTGCTAAAGGGCAGTGTTGATTTAAAAGCAATTTAGTGGTATAGAGGTAGATGGTAGGGGCCAAGCCCCTATTCTTGGCCCTACCTGCGATCCAACTCAAAGATTAAGAGGAAACCCTATTACTCTTAATCTTATTATATAAGTAGATGGTAGGAATACCGAGTCCCTATTCTCGAATTCCTACCTGCGATCCAACCCAGAGATTGAGAGGAAACCCTATTACTCTCAATCTACATGCTTTTATAATGACGTGTCTATATATATCATAACCGACCCGAAAAAAAATTGATAATTTGAATTTTGTCTAGATTCCTTATTTTTAGCAGAAGACAAATTTATAACGATGTTGAAAATTTTGAAGGCATAAAAAGTAAAATATATTTGCTTTTTTAAATACCAGTAAAATTTCATTAAAGCTTTTTTAGATTCTTGTAATAAATTCTCTTTTATATATAATAGACTCGTTTTGAAATACAGCTAATGTACAATAAATCAGGATATGATGAGATAAAGAGCAAATCAAGGTAAACGAATAGATGCCACTAAAATTAAACGGAAATTACTCTTAGCCTCTAATCTGGAAAGGCAAAATCATATCTCCAGCGTGTTAGTATTACTGTGTTCTAAAGCCAGCGTGAAGATCAATAGATTTGGAAAAGTCTTAGACCTTATTAAGCGAG